>CAZLJF010000001.1:0-16082 GCA_964559845.1 uncultured Zetaproteobacteria bacterium
GGGGCGTCTTTTCCATCCGCTTCGGGCCCATATGCTTCCCCCGTATTTGCAAGATTTCCCGTGAACAAACCACTATCCCTTGCAATTATGACACCACGAAAAACAGAAAAAAGAAACAAAAACAATACCTTGAGATTTATTCAGGGGTGACTAGATACCCTGTCCTTTACTTGGTACAAAGCTGGGCCGTCACCACTCGAAAAGAAAAGAAAAAAACTACTTGATAGATTAAAAAATATTTCAGTTAGTAATGGTGCTGAGGCTGAACTGCTTTCTAAGATTATTTATAAAATCAATTCAGTTGCTGTTAGAACTATTGAATAAAGGCTTTTTGCATTCCAGGGTTGGAAGCAACCACAAGTGGCCAGTGATCCCACTACCAATAGTTGTTGCATTGCTGTATCTATCTGGATACAATCGAGGCTATGATCGAAGTCCGGCAAACTGGCGTCTATGCAAAGTGGTTTTCTCGGCTTCGGGACATTAGAGCCAAGGCCAGGATAGACATCCGAATCCGCAGATTGTCACTTGGGAATCCCGGCGATGTAAAGCCAGTAGGCGATGGCGTGTCGGAACTGAGAATTGATGTTGGTAAAGGATACCGCGTCTATTTCATGCGACACGGAAATCAGTTGATTGTCCTGCTTGCCGGAGGCAGCAAACACAATCAACAGAAGGATATTGAGCTGGCCAAACAGCTTGCGAAGGAGGTTCGAGACACATGAGTAACGCAAAAACATCTCTGTGGGATGCCAGCGATCATCTGAACACCCCTGAAGCGATCAATGAGTACCTGACCGCCGCATTGGAAGATGGTGATTCTGATCTCCTGATTGCTGCTCTTGGTGATATTGCAAGAGCCAAGGGGATGGCACAGCTCGCAAAGGAAACGGGCCTTGGTAGAGAAAGCCTGTACAAAGCTCTCACTCCAGGCGCAAAGCCGCGCTTTGAGACCATTATGCGGGTTATGCATGGACTGGGGATTCACTTGGCAGCGCATTAGCTTTGTTCTGTGCATTTTAAGGTTGTCTCCAACCCTGGAGAATGCAAAAAGCCGATTAAAATTACGGTGACATATATGGATCGCCCCTCATTGCAAGGATAAAGTTTGAGAGGTAACAAAGAAAGTTGCATACATATATCCGGCCTTTGATTGAAGCTTGCTGCCTCTGGCCCTGCCAAAAACACATTGATGCGCTATGCTTACGCCTATGATGCGGCAGGGAATATCACGGTGAAGGATACGGAGCACGGTGCGTATAATTATGGGTATGATGTGCAGGACAGGTTAACCAGCGCCACATACCCCACGTCTGGCGAAACCTTTAGCTATGACAAGGTGGGCAATCGCGTGAAGCATAACAATGGCAGCCTGATCAAAAAGACGGAGAACGGCATCATCACCGATTATGTGTATGACGGCAGCAACCGTTTGGTTCAGGTCAAGCAGGGCGCAACCATCCTTGCCAGCTATGCTTACGACCCGTTTGGCAGACGCATCAGCAAGACGGTGAACGGCGCATACCACTATTACCTGAACGACCATCTCGGCATGCTGCTTTCTACAATTGTTACAAGAATATTCCCTGAAAAGAACGGGAGGCAATCACACTGCCGGTATTCACCTCTTATCTTTCATAGCAGAGTCATGCAGGCATTTTCTTTACCACACAGGGATAATCGGTAATATGCCAATGCTATGAATACTTCCGTCGCCATTCTTGGAGCAACCGGTTACACCGGAGCCGAACTGATCCGCCTGCTTGAAGCGCATTCCCATTTTGAAGTGGTTCATCTGGGCGCACACAGCCAGGCAGGAAAAAAAGCCGGCGAGGTATTGCCGGGTATCAGTGGAAAGCCGGCCTCGATGGTGCTGGCCGCATCCGATACACCCCTTCCTGAAGAGGTCGAACTGGTATTCACCGCACTGCCGCATGGTGCTGCCGCCCGGAGTGTGAAAGGCGCACTGGATGCAGGCAAGAAAGTGGTGGATCTCTCCGCAGACTTCAGACACAAAAACCATGCCGTCTACAAGGCGGCATATCAGACTGAACATCCATGCCCTGAACTGTTTGAAGAGGCCGTGTATGGGTTGACAGAGTTCGCCAGAGAGGAAGTTACATCCGCCAGACTGGTCGCCAACCCCGGCTGTTACCCCACCTCCACACTGCTGCCGTTGATTCCACTGCTGAAAAGCGGCCTGATTGACAGCAACAATATCATTGTCGATTCAAAATCGGGCACATCCGGCGCAGGCAGATCGGCAAAAACCGGGCTGCTCTATTGTGAAATCAATGAAGGACTCTCTGCATACGGCCTGCCAAGACACCGGCATGCATGGGAGATAGAGGAGTGGGGCAAAGGATTTGGAGATCAGGATCTCTCTGTCCGCTTTGTGCCTCACATCCTGCCGATGACAAGAGGAATGCTCACCACACTGCACCTGACCGGCAAGAGACCTGAAACGTGGCATGCAGCCCTTGCTGAAACATTCGCGGATGAGCCGTTTGTTAACGTGCTTCCGGAAGGCAGGCTGCCATCCACACAGGGGGTTAAGGGGAGCAACCGGTGTGATATCGGCATAGCAGTGCTCGGCCACCATGAGGCGGTGATTGTCAGCTGCATCGACAACCTTCTTAAAGGCGCATCCGGACAGGCTGTTCAAAATGCCAATGTGATGTTTGGCTTTGAAGAGACGCTGGGACTCTCCTCCACTGCTCTCTGGCCATAAAACAGACGGAGTCACCGCTTCATGACAAACAGCACGCTCCGGCAACGAATTACAAACCTGTTCATTAAACCGCGTCAGATTATCATTCTGGATGGTCAGAGCCGAAAGGCGGCCAGAAACCTGAACCTGCGCCCTCTCTCTGTCATACTGTCGCTGCTCGGCATGCTTCTGCTTGCTTTTTTCTCCGGCACTCAGTTCACTTCGGACAGCCATGTTCGCAATCTTGTTCCCCAACATCTCCAGCTTCAGCGTCAGTATGACCGGCTGCACAAAAGGATTGCCGAAGCCGATGCCCTGAATGAACTGAAAGAGCAACAGATCGAAAGCCTGCAACATGAACTGCTGGCGCAGCAGAGAGATATCACCGAACTCTCCGAGCGGCTGCGTATGTTTGAAAGCATCCTTGAGGCACGCAAATCCACCGGCATACAGCTTCTGAATGCAGAGGTCAGATGGTCTGGCAAGGATACGCTTCACTACCGCCTCACTCTGGTGAAAGGTGGCAACTACCCGCGGTATCTGTCCGGTTCACTTGCCCTGACTGCCCGTTCACCGGAAAATGAAGAGATTATGCTGCCACTGGGAAAACAGCCCCCCCGGTTACCATTCCGCATGGAAACTCATACCTTCCTGAATGGCCTTGCAACATGGGAATATGACTGGTATCCGGACAAGCTTCTGGCTATTGTTTTCGACCGCAAGGGAAAAGAGTTACTACAAAAAGAAATTTCAGTAGAGGGAGCACCAAAATGATGCGTAAACGAAATGAAACCACACATTCCACCTCAGAGCACCAGCACATTGATACACTGATCGGAGTTCACTCATCTTTTAATGGTGACCTCACTTTTGAAGGCGCAGTCCGGATTGACGGCCGTTTTGAAGGCAATATCCGTTCCATAAAAGAAGGTACCCTGATTGTCAGCCAGGGCGCTGAAATATGCGGTGAAGTGCATGTACCCAGCCTGGTATTGCATGGCCTGATCAAAGGCAATGTGCATGCATCCAGAAGCCTTAAGGTTGGCGAAACCGGCTGTATTAACGGTGATGTTGAATATCGCATGATTACGCTGGCCGAGGGTGCGGCAATCAACGGGCGCTGCTCCCGCATTACGGATCAGGCCGCAGCACATCAGAAGGCAACTCCGCCTGCCAAAGAGAGCAGCCCGGCTACGGCATGATTTCAGGCTACCGCCACTGGCAACCCGATATCGCTGACAACACCTTTGTTGCAACGTCAGCTGAAGTGATCGGGCGCGTTACCATTGGCGAAGATTCAAGCATATGGCATCAATCTGTTCTGCGCGGCGATGTTCATGACATTATTATCGGAGAGCGGAGCAATATCCAGGATCACTGTACCCTGCATACCAGTCATGGCGTAACGCCCTGTGTGGTTGGCAATGATGTGACAGTCGGCCACCGTGTGATTCTTCACGGCTGCGAGATTCAGGATGGCACGCTGGTAGGCATGGGTTCGATCATCATGGATCAGGCAGTACTGGAAGCCGGTTGTCTGCTGGCTGCCGGTTCTCTGGTTCCGGAACGGAAGATACTTCGCGGCGGCTATCTTTATGCCGGCTCACCCGCCCGTGAGCGTCGGCAGCTTACCGATGAGGAGAAGGTATTTCTGATACACTCTGCCCGCCACTACGTCGAACTCTCCAAAACATATCAACCCTAGTGTCCAGAAAACAACCCCATGCATCCATAGACATTGGTTCAAATACGGTGCGGCTGCTCATTGCCCGACCCGCATCGGATCCCGATGCCTGCCAGCCTTGGGAAACACTCGCCTACAGCCACCATATTACCCGCCTTGGAGAGGGTCTGCATCAGTCCGGCAGACTTTCTGATGCAGGCATGAAGCAAACTCTGAAGGCGCTACAGGCGTTCAACGCCATCATTGAGCGCCACCGGATCAAACCTGAACAGGTGTATGCTGTCGCCACGGCCGCAGTCCGGGAAGCTGAAAATGGAACTGCTTTTCAGCAACAGGTACGGCAGCAAAGTGGTATCCGGATTTCCATCATTGATGGCGAACATGAGGCTGCCGGTTCACTTCTGGGTGCCGCATCCGTCCTGCATGCAGAGACACGCAATGATATGCTTCTCTTTGATATTGGCGGTGGCAGCACCGAATTCATCCGTGCAGAAGACAGTAATATCATTGATGCCATCAGTTGCAAACTGGGCGTAGTCCGGCTGGTGGAGGCTCACCTGCATAGTGATCCGCCTGCCGCCGATGATTATCAGGCAATGAAAAAGAGTGCGCATCATCACCTTGAAACGGTTGATCGGAAATGGAAAAAAATATCGGAACATATTCCTGCCAGTCTGGTTGGTACTGCCGGCACCGTCACCACACTTGCTGCCGTACAGATGAATCTGCTTCCCTACAACCCTGCGCAGGTTAACAATCACCAGATTAGCCATGAAGCGTTCGGAAGATTGAAAGATTATCTGCTCAGCCTGACTCATGAGCAACGCCGGAACATTGCCGCGATCGAGGCCGGCCGGGCTGACCTGATCATTGCCGGCCTTGCCATTATTGAAGCCATCATGGAGAAGTGGGCTTACAGCCGCTTTATCACTGTGGATGCAGGCCTGCTGGAGGGCAACTGGCTTGCCAGCTATGGAGCTGAATTAAAATAGCTGTCAGCCCTTTTCTGGGTCTCATCCATGATCGCCTGAAACCGCTCCAGATTCTCCTGATCATCATCAGAATCGGCATAGATTGCTTCACTGACCACAAAGACACCTCTTGTGAACGGCTTGGGGATATAAAACCGATCCCATGAACCGGCTCGCCAATAACGCTTTGTAGCATAACAAGCAGCCCGAAATGGTAAGCCGCTCTTTTTGGCCAGTTGTACTACACCCGGCTTCATCTTCTCGACCGGACCTTTGGGGCCATCCGGTGTAATTCCCAGGGAACGCCCTTGCTTCGCAATACGAATCATTTCCAAAAATGCTCGTGCACCACCACGTGTTGATGAACCACGTATTGAATCAAGTCCCATAAGTTTGGCGGCATCGGCAATAAAGCCACCATCCTGGTGCTCGGAAATCAGAAGCGAGCCGTTCCAGCCTTGAAATGCATACGGCAACATCAGGATACGTGCATGCCAGAACCCCAGTACAAATGGTTTGGTTTCAGGACCATAACGATGACCTACAAACTCCCAGCGAATTGTGATGCAAAAAAATTTATAAATAAGAAAAATAAGTCCGGGAATAAGCTTCTCTATCAAACGCCGCTTCACACATACCTCATGCAACTGCTTCCTGCGATTCAAACTGCATATGATACAGTTCGGAATAGAGTCCCCCCTCAGCAAGGAGCTCTTCATGGCATCCCGCCTGTACAACACCGCCACTGTCCAGAACAATGATGCGATCTGCATGACGAATGGTGGAAAGGCGATGGGCGATCACAATCACGGTACGCCCCTCCATCAGGCGATCAATCGCCTGCTGTACGAGACGCTCGGACTCCGTATCCAGACTGCTGGTTGCTTCATCCAGTATCAGAATCGGAGCATCCTTGAGCAGTGCGCGGGCCAGAGATAGCCGCTGGCGCTGACCTCCGGAAAGAATCACGCCCCGCTCTCCGACAAGGGTATCGTATCCCTGCGGCAGCTTCATGATAAATTCATGAGCGTTGGCCGCCCTGGCAATTTCCTCTACCTTCTGCCTGTCGATCTCATCGTGCCCATAGGCAATATTATTAAGCACGGTATCGTTAAACAGGATTACTTCCTGTGTCACAAGGGAGAGCTGTTCACGCAATGATGCCTGTGACAGCTCCCGGACATCATGCCCGTCAATTCGTACACTGCCCTCTGTTACATCGATAAAACGGGGCAGCAAGTTTACCAGTGATGTCTTTCCGGCCCCGCTTCTGCCGACCAGCGCAACCACCTCTCCTGCCGCCACGTTGAATGAGACATCCTGAAGCACAGGTCTGTCGGCTCCCGGATAGTGGAGAGAAACATGCTCAAAGCGGATCGAATCCGTGAATGGAGGCAGGGAACGGGCGGAAGGGCTGTCTTCAACAGCGACAGGCTCATCCAGCACTTCAAAAATACGTTCGGATGCAGCCAGACCCTGCTGAATCTCGTTATTGGCCCGGGAAAGGCGCTTGACAGGCTCATAAAGCATGATCAGCGCAGCCAGAAACGAGACCAGCGTTCCCGCCGTCGTTTCACCTGATGCAACCCGCATGCCGCCGTAGAACAGTACACCGGCAATACCGAAGCCTGCCAACAGTTCCATGATCGGGAATGAGAGTGCATGCACGCGAAATACACGCAGCTGATGTTTAAGGAAATCGCCGGTTAAGGATACAAAACGCCTGCGCTCGTAATTCTCCATGCCAAAGGCCTTGACGACACGAATGCCACTTACGGTCTCTTCCACCAGACTGGAGAGTCGGCCCATCGAAACCTGCCCGTCAAAGCTGGCGCTGCGCATTTTCCTGCCAAAACGGACAATGGGATAAATCATGACAGGAAAGACAAGCACGGCAATCATCGCCAGCAACCAGTCCTGATAAAGCACAACCCCCAACAAAAACACAATGCTGGCAGAATCACGCATCAGTGCCGTAACCGAGGTGCTGACTGCTGCCTGCACCAGAGAGACGTCATAACTGATCCTTGCCAGCAACTCGCCTGTCTTACGGTGTGAGAAAAATCCCAGCGACTGACTGGTCAAGCGATCATAGATCAGATTGCGCAGATCATATATGACCCGCTGGCCGATAAAGCCCATCAGATATGCCTGGCCGTAATAGGCCACGCCCTTAATGATATAAAGTACAATCACAAACAGAGGAACCAGATAGATATATTTCTGATCTCCGTTTAATGTCTGATCCAATGCTGGTTGTAATATCCAGGCCAGAGCTGCGGTACAGGCCGCGAGAATAATCATGCAGAGCATCGCAACAATGAGCTTGCCGCGATATGGTTTCAAGAACTGTAACAGACGTCGGTAGAGCGGCGGCATCAATCAGGCATGTGGCAGCTCATGATACCGCCCCTCCTCCATAGTATTCAGAACGGCTGTCATTTGCTGAGTATCCTGGCTTCTCATACTGGTATGGCTGCTGCCATTTGATGCCTGCTTCAGGCGCCCCTGACGGCGCAGGAATGTAAGGCTGGAATTGAAAAGGGCGTGAGCCATCTTCTGCTGATGCGACTGTGAACGCAGCAGACGTTCACGCTCCGGATTGGAGATATAATCGAGTTCAACCAGAACGCTCGGCATCTCCAGAGCGCCCAGCACAACAAACCTGGCACGCTTCGGCTCTCTGTATTTGATCGGTCCAACGCGCCTGAAATCCTTGAGAATGGTCTCCGCCAGAAGATAGGCGCTATTCAGGCTATCCCGCTTGGCCATATCGCCAAGAATCATGTTAACCATAGGGTCATCAACTTCACCGGAAACAAAACCGCCCACCTGATCTGCCGCATTTTCACGGGCAGCCAGTGCAGCCGCCACCTTGTCAGGCGTTGCTCCACGCTCAGATAACGTATATACGCTTGCACCTTTCACCCCTCTTGTCCTCACGGCATCGGCATGAATACTGATCATCAGGTCGGCCTTGGAACGCCTGGCCAGACGCACCCGTTTTTTCAGCGGCACAAAATAATCACCTTTGCGAATCAGGACCGCACGCATCCCTTTTCTGGCATTAATTTCCCTGGCCAAGGCCTTGGCAACAGCAAGCGTCACATGCTTTTCCTGCAAACCGTGCCGACCAATGGCTCCCGGGTCCTCCCCGCCATGCCCGGCATCGACTGCAATTACAATCTCTTTTCGGGAGCGAAGCTGCTCCGCTGTCACAATCCTGTTTTCAGCAGATGTATGGCCGGAGCGCATCAAGTCCACAACAAGCCGGTGCGGTTTACCATGCATGGGCTTTAACAGAAACGAACGTGCCTGCACCCTCTCTTTAACATCCAGTACAATACGCAGAATATCGGGCTTGGGCCTGCCATGTCGCAACGCCTCTATCACCGGATCAGGAAGCTTCAGCTTCTCCGGAGCCGCCCGCAAGCGGACATGATGCATATCAATAACAATTCGTTCCGGCCCGTGAAGCCGGAACACCTCATAGGTAATGGTTCTGTTCAGGTCAAAAACAAGACGGGTATGATCCGGCGCTGTCCACAAACGGATATCATTGATACTTGAGGGCTTCGCCAGCGCCACCGGCTGAGCCACCAGCAACAGTGCCAGCAAAGCGAAACAGCCCCGGAACGATATCATAACCGATTTCATGATGGGTTATCCTCATGCAGCAGCCTGACTTTGCAAGCCCTCATCACCGGATGAAGGCTCCTTACGCTGCTTTTTCTCCAGCAACAGGACTGCAAACAGCAAACCGATAATAATCATGAATGGCTCCATGATACGCACAATAATAAAGCTGTTGGCTCCGACAGCATGAACCAGCAACCCTCCAAAGCCACATATTGCACCCAGCGCAGCCCCTTTAAAAAGCGGGTCGTCGATATCCCTGTAACAGCGCCTTAGCAGCACCCATATTCGCCGCATCAGCCACAGAAAAAGAATCAGGCCCACTATCCCTGTCTCAAGCAGTATACGGGGATACTGCGCATCCAGAAAGCCGCCTCCGGTCACTCCCACACCCAGCATCGGATGCTGTGGAAAGCGTCTGGTTAAAACATTCTCCCATGCTTTCAACCTTTCCGAGGTGGAGGTATCAATTTTCACCCCCCCCATCTTCAGCTGTCCCTGCTGCTCCGCCTGATTAAAGGTGTACATAACCCGGTTAATCACATTCTGGGGCAGTAAAGCAGGTGCCAACACAATGCCAACCAGCGAAACAGCGATGAGGAGACGCTTCTTTTCCGAAAGGAGTATGAACAACCCCATCGCTGCAATAAACGCAAGGTATGAACTTCGGGATTCAGTGAAAACAAACGGAACCAGTATAACGCCCATCAGGGTCAGCAGCATCAACTGACGCTTCCCTTTCGGTGTATAAAGGAAAATACCAAGCACCAGAGAGAACATCAGCATCAGATAACCACCGAAAGTGTTAGGCTCGCCTTCGGCCCCTTCAAACGGTGCTGAAACCCGGGCACCGGAAGGTATCTGACTGATGCCGGCAAGACTTACCACAAAACAGGTAAATAACATCACCATCAGGAATCGTTTAATGGTCTCCCTATCATGCAGGTGGTTCACAACCATGTAAAACAACAAGAAATACTCGAGATACTTCAGAACAAAGAAAAAACCATACATTCCCACCCTGCCGGTATAGAAGCCAACCAGTGTCGAAAACAGTGCCGCCATCCAGTACCATGCAATGGGCTGGTTGATCGGCGTTGCACGAACCGAACCCAGTTCCTTGTAGATTGCCATGCGGAAGAGCCATGTCAGGCAGACAAGAGTTAAAAGAATATCATCCAGCCTCAATGTTATACCACGGGACTCCGTTGTGGTGACACGACCGGCAATCATATCACTGGTCGTCCCGCCGCCAAAACTTAACTCCGGAGAGAGCAGCGTTGCAAAAATAAGCAGATAAAGCGTCAGCTCAACGCTGGTAAAAGCGACAACAATTATAATCAGCGCACCGCAAAGCAGCAGCGGCCCCTGTACCGCCTCCGGAGCGATCAGATATGCCGCGTACAACAGCAGCATCGTTAATACGAATGTAAAAAGAACTGTGGGCGGAAAGGGCACCCGGATCGTCTGAATACTCAGTTTTTTGGCCTCACCACATGTTGTTGTTCGACATCCATTGGCCGATACTCCTTGTTGTATGGCTCCTGATACCGGTCACTGCATGAACGCACACCCGCCACAAGCAGCGCCGCAATGATTGACAGCAGCAATACAGCCGTCAAACGATGTCTGCGACGTTTACGCTTCCGAAACCTGTCCAGATCCTTTTGCATGCTATGCGCGCCGGTGGTATTGCAGCAATAAAATCATGACTGACCGCCGGATCTCTTCTGTATCATTGCAAACAGCTTGCGTGATTGCCGTTCAATCTTGTCAAGAAGCATCCCGAAAACACCCTTTCGAAGCATCTCATCTTCACCATAGCTGTAGGCATAGTAGTGCCCCATCTTGTAGGTGGAGTAATCCGGTGACAGCTCCCCACGCACACCATTTAGCACAACGCCCAGCACCCTGCCTCCAACACCTTCAATATTGGATTTCACACGTTTCAAAGCACCACGCACCACCGAGCCGATATGATAAACCAACAGTACACCATCAACCTTTGAGGCAAGAATGGTTGCATCTGTCGTATGCAGCATCGGCGGCATATCAATCAGTACCATATCATAATCCTGCCGCGCCTCTTCCAGCATCCTCTTCATAGCCGGAGCTGCCAGAAGATCAGGCGGATTTGCACTTAGTCGCCCACAGGTAAGAATATCCAGTTGATCCAGTCCTGGCGTGTAAAGTGCCTGATCAATACCCATGTCGCCGAGCATGACATCTGAAAAGCGTTTGACTGCATCCTGCCATCCTATCTGACCCAACAGACATTCGCTCAATCCGGGATCCCGCTTCAAACCAAATGTATGATGCTGCATCGGTTTGCGCATATCCGCATCAATCAGCAACACGCGTGCCCCCTGCTGGGCTACAACCACGGCAAGGTTTGCAGCGATAGTACTTTTTCCCTCCTTGACTGTTGCGCTTGAAACCAGAATAACCCGATGATCTCCGGTCTGTGAAAAGAGCAGATTGGTACGCAGGCTCCGATACGCCTCGGCAATGGTTGAGGGTGGAGAGAAGTGGCTGATCAGACGAGTCTGCCGTTCAAACCCATGCCCACTTGTCACCAGCTCTTCCACGCCGGAGAAAAGTTCCATGGCTTCATCGTGGGAGAGGTGCGGCACAAAACCGATCACAGGCACCTCCAGGAAGCTCTCCACCTCTTCAATCGTTCCAACAGAGGTGTCCATCGCTTCGAGAATCAGTGCTATAATAAGCCCCAGCACCAACCCGAGAATAAAGCCGGCCATCGCAGTCTGTGCCGTCCGAACCGGGTTCACCCGTGCATAAGAGAGCATGGCCGGCCGAACCAGTGTCACTTCCTGAACCTTTTCCGCCTCCTGAATCAACACTTCCTGATACTTCTTCTCCAGCAGGTCGAACAGCTCTTCATTAATCCGGACTGTGCGCTTGAGACGCTGCAACTCCAGAGCCTGTTCAGGAAGACCCTGGTACTTTCTCTCAGCCTCATCCATACTTGTCTGGAGATCCTGCATGCGCCGCTGTGTCAGGCTGACCTGCTTGTCCAGTTCACCGACCATACTCTCAAGAATATCGGATGCCTGTTGCTGCAACTCCTTAATCTGCGGGTGCTCATCGGTAAAGCTTGTGGCAAGCTCGGTTCTTTTCAGGGCCATCTCTACCAGGCGTTTGTTCAACTCATCAAAATAGGTGCTGACATTTCCCGAAACCGTGACTGCCTGATAATCCCAGCTCCCTTTCCGGAGGCGCTGGCGTAACTGTTTCAGTGCAAAGACAAGATCATTCAGGTGTGCGACCGACTGCCGATACTCCTGCTCCATATCCGAAATGACTCGGGACATCACATCGGAATCCGTGCTTGTCAGTGAAAGGTTATGCAACTGCCGGTAGTCACGAACTGCTTCTTCAGCTTTCTTCAGGCGGTCACCGACAACTACAAGTTGCTGCTGGATAAATTTCTTGGCTTCAAATACACGCTTGTTCTTCTCTTCGATATTAAAAACCCTGAACTCATCCGCTACAGCCTGCGCCAGATCCCTGGCAAACTCGGCGCTCGTTGAAGTAACAGAGATGGTCAATATGCCGCTATCACCATCTTGTGAAGCACTGATTCCATCTTTCAAATCCAGCACTTCATCAATGTAGTCGGGGTTGGCTCTTATTTCCTCTGAAGTCAGCTCCTGAGGAATCAGGCCCATACGTTTGGCAACACGTTCCATCAAGGCATAGGACTCAACCACGGCGAGATGGGTGCTCATATCATCGGCCGGGCGATAAACGCCGCCACGCAGCAGCACATCCGCCATATGACTGGCGGGCTCGATCTTTACAGAGGCGCTTGAACTATAGAGCGGCGGCGGCTGGTTCACCCAGGTAAACAGCCAGCTGAAAACACTCATGGAGAGGGCGCAAAAAATGATAATCCAGCGGCGACGAAGAATAACCTGCCAGTACTCTTCGAGATTCAGCTCGTAACCGCTGTTTGCTGCTGCCTGTGCCATTATCTTAACTGCCTGTTCAACGCTTTCAGTGTCAGCACTTGCGAGGCCACATTCACCGGCTCCAACAGAAGGCTGAGCGAAGGCATTATATCCTGAATAACCCTGTTCCAGTTGGCGACCGGACGCCTTGGAATAATGAGCACATCCTTGTCCTGCAAGGCAAGGTTCTGGGTAAGGTCTCCCTGCTCCATAAAACGCTCAAAATTGACTGCAAGTATCTGGGGGGCATCACGGTCGGAGCGGATAACACGAATGTCCGGCAGATATGCATCCTTGCTCAGACCACCGCTTTTTGAAACAGCATCAAGGAAGTGTATTTCACCGGTGAATTCAACAATGCCGGGCTTGCCGACTTCGCCCAGCACATATACCTGACGCTTGGATTGGGAGAGTGATGGAATAAAAATGGTATCACCATGGTCAATGATTGCATTTTCCGCCCAGTCACCCTGCTTGATGGCGCGTTCCAGATTCAGAACCACGGTTTTACCGTCCCGGATGATCTGAACTTTTGTCAGGTCTGCATCCTTGCTTGGACCGCCGGCACGGGAAAGGAATTCCACCAGACTCTCCTTGCCAAGCAGAAAATAACTGCCCGGACCTGTGGGCTGGCGCACAAGACTCTGTACTTCACCAAATATACTCGCCGTCTTGCTGCGCGCCTTCAGCACACGCACGTCCACACGGGGATGTCGCTCATAACTGGAAAGTATTGTTGTGACATTATAGTCGATTTCCCGTGGTGTCAGGCCGGATACTTTCAGGGCTTCCTGATAAGGTAACGAAACCGTACCATCCACCTGCACGGTTACTTTGTGTTCCGTACTTTTGCCCCCCTGCCAGAAAGTCATGGAAAGTTCATCGCCCGGCCCCACCTTATAACCGGGAATACCATCAACAATCTTGAAAACCTGATTCTCATCAACATGGTAGAGATCACGTTTTACCCGATCACTCACAATCCCCGGCAAACGTACAGATTCAGCTTCATAAGCCTGAACAGAGACCCTGCGATTCTGCTTCAGGGCAAGCGGGTCTGTCCCCTTCGGGAACGGATTCGAATCCCCAATGGCTTCAATCGAAATCACCTCCTGTCTGGCTCCTTTTGAAACCAGCCAGGCGGCAACAGACTCGGCTCGCGCCCGGGAGAGTGCAGCATTATTGGGGAAAAGATCGGAATGAATGGGGCGAATGTCTGCCTTTCCCTTAATTTCAAAACGAATTTTATCAGGGCTGCGCCGGAGGCTTTCCAGCCATCTGTCCAACTGCTGTATCGACTCTTCGCCTATCAGAGCCGAGCCGGAATCAAAAAAGATGGAGTGCTTCTCCCCTATTTTTGCGCCGACAAACTCATGTCCGGGTTCAGGCATGGCCTCCAGACCGGACCAGATCTCTGCACCGCCATCGGCCCTGACAGCCGCGATTTCAAGTTCTCCTGTATTGCGAATATCTCCCAGATCCAATGAATAATAGATGCCATAATCGGGAACAACCTTTCTCCTGGCGGCAAAAGCGCTGCCATTCCAGTGCCAGACACCAATACCGGATCCATCACTCGAAGCGCCCACAAGTTCACGCCTGCCATCGCCGTCAAGATCACCAACCTTCACATCAGACCATGTGCCCGTACGAATGATTCGCTGCTTTTTCCACGTCCCGCCGCCCAGCCACAGAGCAATCCCCTGCTGGTAGAGACCGGCGACAATATCCAGTCTGCCATCACCATTCACATCTGCGACAGTCACAGATTCCGCATCAGAATCCGCAGACAACATCTCCGGTTCCCAGCGGCCATTGCCATCGCCATACCAGATCTGAACGCCACCCACCTGATGCCAGTAGCCATCCCGATTGGCGACCTCCGCTCCCAAACCTCCCCGTCTGGAGGCGGCAATATCAGGATGGCCATCCCCATTGATGTCTGCAACGGCCAGGCCCGTAAACACACCGGAAACCATCGGCCCTATACCGGCAAGCCAGCCACCCCGACCGTTATTCAGAAGCACATAGATACCACCATCGCTCTCATTATCCGAACGTGCGGCAACGATATCCATCCAGCCATCGTGGTTTACATCAACAAACTTTGTGGCATGATAAATGCCGCCCTCTACCGGTGATGAGTGCAGTTGCCACTCGCCGGCGGCATCAATGCTCCATACCTGAAGGCCTTTCTGGTCACCTTCACCGCCGATCAGAACTTCAGCAGCGCCATCGGCATCTATGTCAGCAATGGCAAACGAACGCGGCTGCATACTTGTACGCGGTCCTGACTGCATTCGCCAGTGACCCTCGCCATCTCCCCACTCAACGTAAAAACCATCCACTGAACCGCGCCCGCCCACAAGAAGATCCAGATGACCATCCCGGTTCAGATCGGCAAAACGAACCGCACGCGACTCAAACACATGCTGTGGACCAACATTGTGCATTTTGTAACCGGGTAGTGGAGAGGCCCTGTTTTCCAGAGACGTGGTCGGCTGAGGCACCGTGCTGCGACAGGAAACCAATGCCATCAACAGGAAAAACCCGCCCATACAGAGAGGCCATTTTTTTGCAAAATCACGCATATGGTGGGGCAATAGACAATAGTTTTCCCTAATTGTCAAGTATTTACATCATTTTGCATAAGCACAGGATTAACCTGTGACATCTTTCCTATTAAAAATAAAAGAAACTTGACTCACCACCCCTGTTTTTGCGATATTGCCGCAGCTTGGACATTATATATGGGTATTTATCGGCAGAAAGTAAAACATACATGGCCACAAAACAGCGGTGGCATTCGCGGGCCTGCCCTGGCATGCCAACTATTTTCCCGCGCTCGTCCGGCAGGAAAAAAGCATGGGGCATCTTTATTATATACGGGAAGGCCGCATCATGTATCTTGAACATTGGGGATTAAGCGATTTCCCCTTTGAAAACGTCGCCGCCCCCCGCTATTTTTTCGAATCTGAAAAACACCGGTTGCTGCATGAGGATCTCCATGACGCCATTGTGCGCCGTAAAGGCGCCATCGTGTTAACAGGGGAGATTGGCTGCGGCAAGTCCACCATTTCACAACGAACGCTGCTGAGCCTGCCGGAAGA
>CAZLJF010000001.1:16182-76493 GCA_964559845.1 uncultured Zetaproteobacteria bacterium
CAGCCGGAACTTCAGAAAAAGATTGCAAAGCTGCCGCAGCTTCAGCAACGCATTGCCCTGAACCTTAACCTGAGTCATTTTGATCTTCAGGACACCATGCATTACATCCTGTACCGCCTGCGTAAGGCAGAGTGTACCCGCCCCATCCTGACGCGACAGGCAATTACGGCGATACATCGCCATACCGGTGGTGTCCCCAGACGTATCAACCACCTTCTGGATCGTTGCCTGCTGGTGGGTAAACGGGAATCGGCAGCGCTTATAGACAGCAAGCTGGTCGCAGCGACCATGCAACGGTATCCTTGCTAACATGGCTAAATATATCGACCTGCTACGCGAGCATCAAAACAGGGAAGGCAAGGCTGACAAGCTGCCCGATGAAACTTCCTTTGCCCGGGATGCAGATACAACCCGGCAACATGACGAGCTTGAGACCATGCTGGCTGACGAGTCAGACATGGCTGCCGAAACGGGTGTCTCCGCCAACAACTTTCCCGACAGTGAACTGCTTGCAGAAGAAGATGAAAAAGAGAGGAATGATGATACGCTCGCATCCGCCACTACAACAGCTGAACCCCAGAGGATAACAGAGAGTGACCTCTCCGGCTGGCTTAACCGCTGCTCTCAGGAAATTACAAAACTGTTCAAGTCAGCCGGTTCAAATACGGTTGCTGATATTCAACCACTTATCGAACAGCTCAACAGTTTCCTTCAAAGGCTTGCCGACAACCAAACACTCATAGATACACTTGAGCTGGAAATCTCCAACCGGGTAAAAGAGATTGGCGAACTTGACCCCGATTTGGGGAGCCTGATCCAAAAGTCGGTGATGATGATGCTGTATGCCATTAAAATGGGGCAACGTCTGCAACTGAACAAGGATGAACTCCGCTCCCATATACTTGCAGCCATGATCCACCACATTGGCATGTCACAAATTCCGTCCGAAATCCGCAACAAGAAAGAGGCACTGACAGAACTTGAACTCATGGAGATCAGGCAAGCTCCGGAAAAATCACACGACTATCTGAGCCGTTGCGGTATTACCGACGCAGCCGTTCTTCAGGCAGCAAGCCAGGCACAGGAACGTTATGATGGCAGCGGTCCGCAGGGCCTTTCCGGTTCAAACATCGCCTACAGCGCACGCATGGTCGGGCTACTTTCCATGTTTGAGGCACTGATCCACTATCGCCCTTATCGCACCCGCCTACTGCCCCGGGATGCCATCCGGGAACTGGTCAACCATCATAAAAAGGCATTTGACCCGAAAATGCTGAAAGCCCTGATTGAATCCATATCTCTCTACCCGGTCGGCACCTATGTACAGCTGAACTCCGGCGATGTCGGGCTTGTGATCCAGGTTCATCCCCGCCTGCCACTCAGACCTGTGGTTCGCATTATGCTCGATAGCCAGGGCAACCCGATTCCTCCACGGGAAATTGATCTTAAGGCCGAACCCAACCTCATAGTTCAGCGCTGCATGTACGAAGAGGCCCTCCGGGAGCTTAAAGAATCGGCTGATGAAAGGCTTGGCTAGTGCTCCATCCGCCTGACCTTACCGCCACAGAGGAGGAGCAGGAACAGGCTGAGAAAATTTATGCTGATCTGGTCAGCATTTATCCCGACAATGAATCCTATCTCCGCCGCTATGCGGAAGCTCTGCTTGCGTCAGGCAAATTGTCAACAGCAACACTTGTATTAAGGAAGCTTCACTCACTGCTGGAGAAAAAGTCTCCCGACAAGGCATCTGCATTGGTACAGGAGTTCCCCCAGATCGGCAGAATCGGAAACGGTGAAACGGAGCAACCGGACGGCGACACCGAGCTTGGCGAAATGCTTTGCAAGGCATTTGGAGCACTGTGGATCAAACTGCATCAGAAACGGATTAAAGAGGGGCATCACCTTTATCGGCAAGGTGAGCAGGGCGACACGATGGCTCTTCTCATCGATGGTGAAATTGCTGTCTTCAGGAGAGAGGAAAACGGGGAGAGCGTTCTGCTCAACCTGATTGCTCCGAACGACATTATTGGCGAAGCGTGCTTTCTTAACCCCGGGGCAAGAAATGCCGACATTGTGGCCAACAAGGACAGCATCATTGTCGAAATCCCCAGAAAAAAGCTGGTCAGCTATTTCGTTGAAAATCCCGGTGCGGAAAAGCTCCTGGAAGAGAAAGCTGATTTCCGTCAAATGACCGCCCTGCTATCAGCCAACAAACTACTGCAGGATATTCCTCTGAAGATGCGGAAATACATGGCAACCACAGCCCGCACGGAACGCTATAAACCAAACATGCTGATCCGTCAGGCCGGACAGAGGGTGGATGCCGTTGATATGCTGGTCTGGGGCAAGGCCAGTTACATGATACGAAACAGAAACAATGAATATGTCACATTAGGCGCATTGCAGGCCGGCGAACTGATCGGAGATACATCGGCTCTGCGCAAGACCACCTGTCCTGCCGACATTGTTGCTGTTTCAGATGTGCTGATGGCCCATATCCCACTCTCCAGCTTTACCAATGTCGTTGAGGCCTATCCCCCGTTCAAGGAAAAGCTGTTCAAGCATGCCCAGCAGCAGCGTACCGCCATCATGCAGATGGTTTCCAGGCTTGGAGAATCAGCAAAGAATCAGGATTCCGACTGAAGCCGCCGCACCAGATCCTTGGTCGATACCACACGATCAACAAAAAGAATCCCCTCCAGATGATCCAGTTCATGCTGAATAACACGCGCCTCAAAACCTTTGCTGTCAATCAGCTGTGTTGCACCATGCAGATCCTGATAACGCACCTGAATCTTTTTTGCGCGCGGCACAACACCGACCCAGTCCGGCACTGAGAGGCAACCTTCACGTCCCAGCACACTGCCGGATTTCTCAATGATTTCCGGGTTGACCATGCAGAGCCGGCCATGATTACTGCATGGCCGCATCGCACGTGTGCAATCCACAACCACAACGCGCCTGAGTTCGCCAATCTGGGGGGCAGCAATACCAACACCACCCGGACCTGCCAGCATAACCGCTTCAAGCTCCTCGCAAAGCATCACCAAAGCATGGTCGAAGGATGTCACAACACTGGATATCTGGCGCAACCGGTGATCCGGCTGGGTTATAAGAGAACGCATACAGGCAGCTTAAAAACGCCTAGATCACATCTTCTTCAAGCTCATGCAGCTCAACATCCACACCCAGCTCTTTTGCCACAGCCTCCAGCGGAGCGCGCAATGATTTAGCCTTTCCGCCTGAAACAGCCTCAAGCGCCATCATATAAACATCGCCATGCTCCGTCTCCCGAGAGCGTGTAGAGACATCGACAATCGATATGTCATGTCTTGCCAGCACATCCGTCACGGCATGGACGATGCCTGCCTTGTCCGCACCGGTGACGGTAATGACACAATCCGGTTCCTGCGGCACGGCAGACGCCTCCCCATCGCTGAGGGGCTGCGACTGTACTGTCAATCCGGTACGCTGTTCCAGCTCTGCCAGCGCCGCCTTCAACTCGCCCAGGGCGGTATCCTCTGCAAGCCGGACAATCAGCATCATCGTAAAACGACCGCGCAGAGCGGTCATGGAGGAGTCCTCGATATTGGCATTCAGGTGAAGCAGGGACTCCGATACATCCCGGACAATACCCGCCCGGTCATGGCCTGAAATAGAAAGCAGAAGATAGGACATGGTTATCACTCCTCACGAATCGATTCAAGAGCCTCTTGAATAAGTGCATTCAACATTACAATACAAACACCCAAAGTAATAGCGAAACAGATGATTTCCGGATTTCAGTGTTCAAATGCGTGTTGTATTTGTCTCATGTTAAACAGTGAACGATGCGCCACAGCCACACTCACCCCTCTTGTTCGGATTGTGGAAAACAAAGGCTGCAGATAGCATATCCTGTTGAAAGTCGATCTTCAGGCCGGCCAGTGCCTTCTCATATGAATCGGCATCCACGAAGAGTTGAAACCCATCAAAGGCTGCAATCAGATCGTTTTCCCGGGGCGAATCGGCATAATCAAGCACATACTCCAGGCCTGAACAGCCCGCCTCACTCAGACTGATGCGAAGGGCCTGCCTGCCCTCTGCCTTGAGCACGCTTCGCACCCTTTCGCATGCAGCTTCCGTCAACTCTATATCCGGCCGGACTCTCTTCATCATATCACTCATATCACTCCTGCCATCATCCTTAAACGCTCACGAATTCTTACCAGTGCATCAACCAGCGCATCCGCATCCGCAGCAGTGTGCTGCGGTCCGAAACTGACCCGAAGACTGCTTCGAGCCTGCTGATCCGGCACGCCCATCGCCAGCAGCACATGTGAGGCATCGCGTTTGCCCGAAGAGCAGGCCGAGCCCGATGCCACGGCAAAACCAGCCAGATCAAGCTGCATCAACAGCGTCTCGCCATCCATCCCCGGCATGGAAAACATCGAGGTGTTACCAACACGCTCCCCCTCACTGCCAAAGAACATGACATCAGGCATCGCGCCCTTAAGCGACATTTCGAAATCATCGCGCAACTTCGTACAGCGACTGAAATCAAGTACGCCAAGTGCTGCCGCAAAACCGGCAGCCCCCGGAACATTCTCGGTGCCGGAACGGCGCTTGCGCTCCTGTCCCCCACCCTGAAGATATGCTTCCAGCTTGCGCCCACGCTTCACAACAAGTGCGCCCACACCTTTCGGCCCGCCAATTTTATGCGCAGAGAGGGAGACAAAGTCCGCGTCAAGCCTGCCCGCATCCAGCGGCAGCTTGCCCAACGCCTGCACGGCATCGACCAGCATGGCAACACCCCGCTCACGACAATAGCCGGCAATGGCAGATACCGGCTGCACCACACCGGTTTCATTATTGGCCATCATCAAACATACAAGGCGGGTATCGGCATCAATATGCGCACAGAAGTCTTCAACATCCACCATGCCACTCTTCTCCGGACGCACATAAACCACTTGCCAGCCAGCCTTTCCAGCCCAGTCTTCCAGCGGCTGTAACACAGAGGGATGCTCAATTGAGGAGGCCACGATTTTTCCGGGTTCCTGTGTCGATAACCAACCGTGAATGGCCATATTATTGGCTTCCGTACCACCGGAGGTAAAGACAACGGACCCGGCCTCAACATTCAGATATTGTGCCACTCTGTCTCTGGCATCATCCAGCAGCTTGCGGGCGGTGCGCCCGGCCCAGTGCAGACTGGAGGGATTGCCCAAGGCGTTTTTTGATGCCTCTATTGAGGCCTGAATCGACTCGTCAATAGCGGGGGAGGTTGCATTATAATCAAGATAACGTTGCACTGGCTCCTTCCATTACGACGGGTTCAGGATCCGACAGGTAGTTTTCAATCGGAGCAAGATCAAGCCGGTCAAGAAAGATATTTTTATCACACACATCCTGCAGTGTGATCGAGTCCAGAAAACGGTAAATATACCGGCCCAGCGTATTCCATAGCTGGTGTGTATCGCAACGGCTACCCTGATGACAGCCACGATCAGCATCCTCGCACAGCGTTGTCCGGATCGGCTCATTGACTGCCTTAATAACATCGGAGACTACAATCTCACTGGCGGGCCTTGCCAGCTTGTAGCCACCCCCCGGCCCGCGAACAGAGGTAACCAGCCCCCCCTCGCGCAAACACCTGAACAACTGTTCAAGATATGAAAGCGAGATAAACTGCCTCTCGGAAATGGATGCAAGTGTAACCGGCCCGCCATCGGAATGGTTGACCAGATCCACCATGGCTGAAACTGCATAACGACCCTTGCTGGTTAAACGCATAAAAACACCTCTTTAACAGATAGTATCCATATAACAACGCAGGATATTATTATTCCATACCTTAACAGTCAAGTATTGTGGCCGAAGCTAAATCCCGCCGCCGCCAAGGAAGCGCTCCAGCTTCTTATGCTCTTTTTTCATATCATCGGAAATCTGTCTGTCCTCTTCCGAAACCTTCTCATCCGCCTCAGGATGGAACCGATCCACCCGGGCATTGATATCATCCACCAGTTGCAACACATGCTTCAACGCTTCTGCCACAGGGTTAGGCATCAGGTGGTGATCCAGATTGATTTTTCCATCCTCAATCAGTGATTCGGTCGTCCCCACCACTGTTCCCGGAATACCGATCACCGTCGAGTGGGCCGGCACATCCTTCAGCACCACCGAATTGGCGCCGATACGGCTCTGCTCGCCAATGGTGATCGGCCCGAGCACCTTGGCGCCTGCACCCACAATCACACCGTCCTCAAGCGTTGGATGGCGTTTCTCCCGTTGCCATGTGGTTCCGCCCAGTGTCACACCGTGGTACAGCGTTACATCATCACCAATCTCTGTCGTTTCACCAATGACAACGCCCATGCCGTGGTCGATAAAGAAACGTCTGCCAATGGTTGCACCCGGATGAATCTCGATGCCGGTCAGCCAGCGAGCAATGTGAGAGAGAAGCCTGCCAATCAGGCGCAGACGATTGCGCCAAAAAAGATTGGCCAGGCGATACATCCAGACAGCATGCAGACCGGGATAGCAGGTAATAATTTCCAGGGTGGATCTGGCGGCCGGATCGCGATCAAATGCACTGCGTATATCTTCACGAATAGCTTTAAACATCGGTGAAACCTACATCAACTTCTTCACAGACTGTAGCACATGCTCAGGCGCACAAATGCTCCACATCGGTTTGGCTGACAATTTCTCTTCGACCCATATGCGGATTTCATCCGGATCTACTGCTGCAATTCTCTCCACCCACTGGGAATGCGACAGCAACCTCTCCTCATCAAGACGGGCACCAAGGTAAAGCATATGCCCCTCAACAGAATCCATTCCCATACGAAACTGCACCTCAAGCTGACGCTTGGCCCGAACTACTGCATCTTCACTGATACCGGAAACAAAACGATCCAGCGTATCCCTGATGACATGCAGGCATTCAGGCAACAGGGCCGGATCTGTGCCACAACTGACACTCCAGATACCCGTATCACTCATGGTCGAGAGGTGAGATCCAATACTGTAGGCCAACCCCCGCTTCTCCCTGACTTCACGGAAGAGCCGGGAGCTCATACCTCCTCCCAGCATCTGATTGGCCAGCCACGCGACAGGCCGCTCCGCCGATGCAGCCGTAACACCCGGATATGTCACCACCAGCTGAGCCTGTTCAAAGCTGCGTGGTAACCACTGCACCGCAGGCAGCATGACGGCCTTCCGCCTGCTCTTTCTTTCACCGGCCTGCGGCCATGAGACCCGGCTTAGCAGATCCACCAGTTGCTGATGGTCCACATGGCCGGCGGCTGCAACCAGCAGATGTGGCGGTCTGTAGTGCTCCTCCAGGTATGCCTTCAGATCATCGTGTGTCATGGCATTCAGGGCATCTTTTGTTCCCAAAGTCGGACGCCCGATACCCTGAGCGGAAAAGAGCGCCTGTATATGCCGGTCATAGACCCACTCGTCCGGCGTATCCTCCACCATACCCATCTCGGAGAAGATAACTTCACGCTCCTTCAACCACTCCTCTTCAGGCAGTGCCGGCTGCAGGAACATCTCTGTCAGCAGTTTGGTGGCCTCCTGCCAGTCTTCAAACAGCACATGCATATGAAAACAGGTCCGCTCGCGTGACGTAAAGGCATTGGCATGGCCGCCAAGTTGATCAAGCCGTTCACTTAAGGCGTGAACATCCAGAGATTGTGTTCCCTTGAACAGCATATGTTCAAGGGCATGCGCCATGCCGGCCTGCCCCTCATCCTCATCACGGCTGCCGACATCAACAAAGAAACCGATCGCCACGCTCTGCGCATCCGGCATGGCATGAGTAACCACCAGCGGCCCATCCGGAATCTGTGTCTCTTCAATAAAAGGAGTCACTGCCACCACCTGTCCAATTAAAAGTCTCCGCACACTAAAACAAAAAGAGGCGGGTTACCCCGCCTCTCCTGTTGATTTTTCTTTTGCCCACCCATCCATGGGTGGCTTTAGCAGGCATTTGGAAATCGCAATTTTCAAATGCGCCAAAGGCATGGAAGCCTTTTGCGGATATAAATCAATCCGCTTCCTCTTCAAGCAATGCCTTCATGGAGAGACGGATACGGCCATTATTATCCACATCCAGCACCTTCACGCGCACGCTCTGCCCCTCCTCAAGCTCATCGCTCACCTTCTCAACACGCTTGTTGGAAATCTGTGAGATATGAACCAGACCATCAGTATTGCCGACAATGCGTACGAATGCGCCGAAGTCCATCAGCTTCACAACCTTGCCTTCGTAGACCTTGCCGACTTCAACCTCAGCAACAATGTCATCAATCATCTTCTTCGCCGCTTCACCAGCCTCGCCAGTCACGGCGAAGATCTTGATCGTGCCATCGTCTTCAATATCAACCTTGGCGCCAGTCTCTTCAACAATACCACGAATCACCTTGCCGCCGGCACCGATCACTTCGCGGATCTTGTCTGTCTTGATCTTCATGGTGAACATGCGTGGTGCATGATCAGCCACGCTATCACGGGGGCGGGTTATGCACTTAGCCATCTCACCGAGGATATGCATACGGCCGGCATTGGCCTGTGCCAGCGCCTCCTTCATAATTTCACGGGTCAGACCACCAATCTTGATATCGAGCTGCAGTGTAGTCACACCAGCGGCAGTACCGGCCACCTTGAAATCCATGTCACCCAGATGATCTTCATCACCCAGGATGTCGGAAAGCACTGCATAGCCGTCGGGCTCAAGAATCAGGCCCATGGCAATACCGGCAACAGGGGCCTTGACCGGCACACCGGCATCCATCAGCGCCAGAGAGGTGCCGCACACGGAAGCCATCGAAGATGAGCCGTTGGATTCGGTAATTTCAGAAACGGCACGAATGGCGTAACCAAACTCCTCCATGCTCGGCAGCACGGCCTCAACACCACGACGAGCCAGACGACCATGGCCAATTTCACGGCGGCCAGGAGGGCCCATGCGCCGCGCTTCACCCACTGAGTAGGGCGGGAAGTTGTAGTGCAGCATGAAACGCTGCTTGTCCACGCCTTCCAGACTCTCCGTCAACTGCATATCAGACTCTGTTCCCAATGTGATGGTTACCAGCGCCTGTGTTTCACCACGGGTGAACAGGGCGGAGCCATGCGTACGTGGCAATACGCCAACCTGGCAATCAATAGCGCGCACATCCGTGCTTGAACGGCCATCAATACGCGGGTTGCCATCAATGATTGAGCGGCGAACCACATGCTTCTCAAGGCTCTTCATGGCGGAGGTGACATCATTGGCAGAGAATTCGCCCGGCTCCTCCTCGCTGCCGGCCAGCTTCTCCTGCGCAGCAGCACGAATCGCCTCCAGCTTGGCGGAACGCTCTGACTTGTCCACCGTGGCATAGGCATCGCGAATATCCGCCTCAAACGCCGCGTTGACCGCTTCCTGCACGGCATCATTGCCGGCCAGCTCCACAACAAGCTTCTCTTTACCGGCAACCTTGACCAGCTCTTCGATGGCATCCAGTACCGGCTGATAACCTTCCTGACCGAAGATAATCGCATCGATCATCTGCTCTTCAGAGAGCTCCCTGGCTTCGGATTCAATCATCAACACCGCATCGCGCGTACCGGCCACAATCAGATCCAGATCAGATGCTTCCATCTGGGCATAAGTCGGGTTGAGAACAAACTCGCCATCAATCAGGCCAACGCGGGATGCGGCAATCGGCTCGGCAAACGGCACATCGGAGATGGCCAGTGCTGCAGATACGCCATTGATTGCAACAATATCAGGATTGTTATCCTCGTCGGCCGAGATAACGGTGGCGATCACCTGTGTCTCATGGAAATAGCCTTTCGGAAAGAGCGGCCGGATCGGACGGTCAATCAGGCGCGAAGTCAGCGTCTCCTTCTCGGAAGGACGTCCTTCCCGCTTGAAGAAACCACCGAGAAAACGGCCAGCCGCATAGGTCTTTTCCTGATAGTGAACCGTCAGCGGCATGAAATCCACGCCCTGCAGCGGCTGCTTGGCAGCGGTTGCAGCGACATGAACGACCACATCATCGACCTGGGCCAGCACGGAGCCTCCCGCCTGACGCGCTATGCGCCCTGTCTCAAAACTTATTTCGCGACCGCCAACAGTCGCCCTGGTTGTTTTTATATCAAACATATATCAATCCTTTCATCAGGATTCATGTCTCTGTCTGCGGGGAGGGGTATCTGTGGAGGTGGAAAATCAGGAAAAAAGAGAACAAAAAAAAGAAAAGGCGACCCATACCGGGCCGCCTGTCAAAAATCTTAGCGACGAAGTCCTAACGCTTCGATCAGGTTGCGGTAACGGTCGAAGTCCTTGCCCTTGAGGTACTTCAGCAGGTTGCGACGCTGTCCCACCATCTTCAGCAGGCCACGACGGGAGTGGTGATCCTTATGGTTGTTCTTGAAATGCTCTGAGAGGCCATTGATGCGCTCAGTCAACAGTGCCACCTGCACTTCCGGCGAACCGGTATCACCTTCATGCGTAGCAAATTTTGTAATTACTTCGTTCTTCTTTTCCACAGACAGAGACATAAATCCTGCTTACCTCTTTATTTACACTTACCTTTTTATAGGGCGGCGAACCATAACGATACTTTTCACGCCATGCAAATCTTTTTGCATCAGGGGATTCTGATATCCTGAAACATGGACTCTTCAATAGCATGGCTACTACTCAACTGTTCAAGTTATCAATCCGGTGCCCAATAGCACCTGATGGCTCCCCAAAATTTTGTGCTATACTAAAGAAACAGACTTTGTGTCGTATGTGTATCTGCTGATTGTTCCGTCTTTTATCTTTTCTACAACCTCATCAATAATGAACAATGGAACCAAAAACCACTCTCTTGGCACAACAGGATTTCCGAAACGATCATTGATCTGAATATCCAGCCTCGCAGCATCAAAAAACTTATGGATGATATTTTCAAGCTTTGAGCGATTAATGTTATATAGCTTATAAGTAGCCACCACCTCGACATCAGCCATTAAAAAGGTAGGGTCTAATTTCGCGTTAGCAATGCGCTTCTCGACACTGCCGCTGGTAACACCAATCTTATGAACAATGTCACGATTCTTACTGATGATGGGATGCTCAGATTTACTACGCAGGACGTAAATCGTTCCACTGGCCAGGTCATCGTCATTGGATACGCCAGAGAAGAGAGGGCCTGCCGATTTCCCCGGTGAAGTCTCGATGATTCTTCTGCCGGTCTCATCCTTGTTCAATGCACGCTGTAACGATCTTAAAAGGATATCGCTCTCAGTACCATTGTCGTAGATAACCCGGAGCCTGCTGTCCTTGCGGTCATATTCATTGATAAACATCTCACCGACTTCAGCCACATACACCTTCTGACCACTAAGAATGAAGAGATCGCCTTCCCTGATTTCTGCGAAATCCTTAAATGGCTGAGTCTCGCGAATCCCGCTTTCCAGCTCTTTCTGCACGGCCTCAAATATTGGCTTGAATGTTTCGAAGTCCTTACAAGGTATCCGGCTCGCAATCTCTTCAGCCGCCCGAACCTCGGCACGAGGCTTTACATGCTTCAGATAGGTCACATCTCCTTCATGTGGAGCATGAACCCCCAGTTGTGACAATAACTCAGCATCATCCACTATTTCAGGTTCAGGCTCTTTCATCTCGAATGTATCGCCCAGCAACCCCTGATGATCCAGTTCCCTGAGCAGTTCACGGCACTCTTCCTGCTTCCGAATCTGATCCAGGCGAACCGCATAGAGGCGTTCAAAAATATCCTTCTCTTCTCCATGCTCGGGAAGATGGCCGTGCTGCTCGACAAAACGCTGAATTTCTTCAAAACCGGCAATAATTCGCTCTTCCCGTGCAGACCGGGCAGCCTTCTTCTTAGGCGTGGTATCAACCCCCAGCTCATTCAGCAGTTCGAGATCAGACAATTCAGCCATTATTGGCCTCAATCGTTTTCTTCTGTAAAAAGGCAATACCTTCCGCCATACGCTTTTCCCAGGGATCAGGCGCAGTCAGTGATGGCAAGCGCCCCCGTTCCTGCTTGAACTTCAAGGCACGTCTGGCCAGCTCTCGCGCTTCTTCAAGCGTGAGGCTCACACGCCTGGCAGCAATCACAGATGCCACCTGTTTCAGGCTATCTTCATTCATTGCTTTTGCCAAAATAGCATAAGCCTCACCAAACGGGTTAATGCGATCAATCAAATCAATATCCAGGTCGCGCACATCCATCGCAAATTTGCGCACCCCATCAATCAGTGCCGTATTTCCCCCTTCCTCTGGGTTTTGGCCTGAATTTAGAGCTTGCTTCGCTTGTTGTGTGAGGTTAAGTGCAGCAATGGCATGTTGGCGCACGGCTTCCTGATCCTCTGCATCCAGTTCAGGGTATTTATCCTGAATGATTTTACCCATGCGCACCTGCGTTAATTCTTCCGGTACCGTTTCCTCATCAAAAAGCCCCCGTTCCAATGCTGTCTTATCCTGCACGAAAGCCGTAATCACTTCATTTAAATCTTCCTGACAAATGCGAGTTGCAGTTTCACTTTTGGGTTCAGCCAAGCCTTTGATCTCAATTTGGAGTTGCCCTGTTTCTTCATGTACGCCGATATTGGTTTTATTTGGATCGTAGCCGCCTTCCCCATAATCATACCCATCCACCGGGCCACTGCCTTCCCGCTTGATGGTAAAATTGAACTTAGGTGCCAGCACCTGCTCCATCAGCAAGCTGGCGGCTATGGCTTTAAGTGTATCGTTTACTGCATCGGTCACCGCTTCTTCCGAAGCATCCGGCTCAGCAATCAGATTGGTAAATCGCGTATGGGTTTTGCCTTTGGCATCGCGCGTGGCTCTGCCGATAATTTGAATGATTTCCGTCAAGCTGGAGCGGTAGCCCACCGTCAGCGCATGCTCACACCAAATCCAGTCAAAGCCTTCCTTAGCCATACCCAGTGCAATGATGATGTCCACATGGTCGCGATTGTTTTTTTGTGCAGGGTCTTTCAGCGATGATAGTACCTTTGCATGCCTATCAGGGCCATCATCCACAAGATCAGCAATTTTCAATAGCTTGCCATCTGCCCGTTCCACAAGGTCAAAGCCCGTGTTTGGGTCTTTTCCTTTCCATGTACCCAGTGCATCCATAATCTCGCTGACTTCAGTCGTTTTCCCGCGCCGGGTACTTTCTCGTGAATTGACATTGGGTATATGCAAAATGGTTTTTAAGTCTGAATCCAATACATTTGTGATTTCTTCAAGGTATGAGCCCGAATAAAAGTAGTAGCCAATATCCAGTCGCTTCAAGTATTTATAACCATTAAGCTGCTCATAATAAGTGTATGTGACTGTCTCAAACTTCGCCTCATCTTCAGGCATCATCACCGCCTCGGCATCACCACGAAAATAGGAGCCAGTCATGGCCACAATATGTGTTTTGTTTCTGCTGATAAGCTGCCCAAGGTGTGTTCCCAGCTTGTTATCAGGATTGGCACTAACATGGTGAAATTCATCAATAGCAATCAAACAATCATCAAAGGCTTCCACGCCAAATTTATCCATCGCAAAGCGAAAAGTGGCATGGGTGCATACAAGCACCTGATCATCACTGGCAAGAAATACTTTTACAGCGTCAACCTTACCGCCATTGTCTCCGCCGGGTGCATTGCAAAGATTCCATTGCGGCTCGACATGCCAGTCATAATAGAAGCCATACTTTGTAAGCTCCTCATCGCCAAAGCTGGCACCGATAGACTTCTCAGGCACAGCGATAATCACCTTTTGAATACCCTGATTATGCAGCTTATCCAAAGCGATAAACATCAATGCCCGGCTTTTGCCCGATGCAGGCGGTGATTTAATCAGCAGATATTGCTCACCGCGCTTTTCATAAGCCCGCTCCTGCATGGCTCGCATACCCAACTCATTGGATTTGGTAGAGTTGCCATTCGTGGCGTAATTCACTGATACATGGGGAATAGCCTTCTGTTCAATCATTGTGCCTCCTTCCTGTTTTCCAGACTGCTCTCCGAGTCTGCATAGCCAGCACATTACGCGACCAGCCATTCTCAATGGCTTTTGCGGCGTACCAGCGGCGGCTTTTCGCCTCAGACAATTTATCCAGCAGCGCCAACTGGTGATACCAGGATAATTGTGAAAGCACCTCTTGCACAAATTCCACATCTGGCCACGCCTCAGCAAAGGCACGCATATATTTTAGGTTACGGGGCGAAAACCCTTTCATGTCAGGGAAGGCGTTGCGCAAGTCATACGCTAACCGATCAATGACCTTGGCACCCCACCCCTGTTTCTTTTGCCTTGCCAGAATATTACGACCAATCTGCCAATAGAGCAGTACAAGCTCACGATTGACCGCCAGCGTGGCGCGTTGTTGCGCCATGTGGATTCGGGCTTTCAGATCAGCCAGCCAATCGGCGTAGCCCTCTGGTGCTTGAGTCAATTGAACAGGGTTATCGCTCATCTTGCGCTACTCCTGCAAGAGCCTCGCGATATTGGCTTTCACGATTCATCCAGAAGCGCGCACTGCTACCCAACACCCGCTCCAATCGAAGGGCCGTATCTTCCGTAATGGCCGACTTTCCATGGATTAACTGGCTGACATGCCTGGGCGTAAAGCCGATGCGCTCGGCAAACTCACTCTGCTTCCAGCCACGCTCTTCCAACAAATCGACGATTGTATCACCAGGCGTGGAAACCCAGTCAGGAGAAAAACTGTATGTTTGCGATGTCATCATGGTCATCCTCCCAATACCGGTTCACATGCAAGATCAATCGCAGCGATGCCTATTATTTGTTTTGAGATTCTTGTGGGCGGAAATAATGCGGTAATGGAATCACGGGCAGCCCCATCCTGGTGCATGTTGATTGCAAGTATTCACGCCAAAATGGCCACACATGAAAACGCACATTGCATTTAAGAAATTCGGACATAACATCTTCATTCACTGTTGTTCCGTTGAATTGATATTCCGCTGCAAACACAGCAGTAATTTCCGCCTGAACAAAATCATCACTTTTTTCGTCCGCGCTTTCATCCACCACACGCACACCACACTCAAACAAAAAAGATACAACCTTGGAGCCTTCATCTTCACCTTGAAGCACCTTGCATTCACTTAAAGGCTTGGTTTTGTATTGTACTTGAAATTCACCGTTATTATGCTGTGGATAAAACTCTGGGTGAGAAAACACCTTACCACTTCTTAAATAAACACCGACAGGCGTTAATGCCTCGCCTGCCTGTTTAAGTAGTTTATTACTCATTGCGCCGCAGCCCAATCATTTTCATTAACAGGCTGCCTCCATGCAAAATTAGTGCGATAATCATGCAAATGAATCACATTATCAGATGAACGCCACTCATCCGTATCCTCGGTAGCGCAATCCAGTTCAGAGAAAACCACCTTTGGATTCTCCAGACCCAAAGCAAAGCTGATATCTGCCAGTGAGCGCAAAGTCATATTTCTGCTACCGCTCAACAGTTGCGAGACATACGCCTTGCTTTTACCCATACGCTCAGCCAATTGAGCGCGGCTTACACCCAATGCTTCCATTTGTTCATGAATTTTTTCTGTTACATCAAGGATCAGGCTCTCTTCAGCGACCAACCTTTGATGTTCTTCACTTTCGTTTACCCACTCTTCAAAGAAGTTACTCATCACTCACCCTTTTTCTATGTTGTTCCAGTTCCTCATCACTCTATGATGATCGTCTTTATGCAGCTTTTCACTGCGCTTAAATGCAAAGTGACTGATATAAAAGACTCCGGCATGTTTTGTCGAATGCCAGCCATAAGCCCTGATTTTCCCCATTTTCACAGCATAATAATGTTTTTTATTTGGCAGCCTGCTTTCCGTTCTCCACTTGTCGGGGCTTCGCAACTGCCCTGTATCGGCAAGTTGTTGTAGTTGTGCGTACATCCGCGCCACAAGAGGTTTTTGCTTTGCTGTATTTGCTTGCCATCGATCCAGTGCCTCCTTGAAGTTTGATTGCGGGTCATCTTCCGCAAACCGCACCTCCAAGCGCATGCCCTTGATTGCTTGAGTCATGCACACCTTCCATATCGGTTAACATATATATTAACTTTAGCGCAGCGAACAGTATAGCGCAAGAAAAAGTCGTCAAGAGCTAAATAATTCAGTGCAAGATTCATTACCTTTCTCCTGCAATATCTGCAAGAGCAGCCCTTAGAACTTGAAAGCAAACTTTCGCAGTATGCGCATCTGGAGAAAAACCAGAGCGCATTTGCTCATATGGGTGAATATAATTGCGAAAATCCCGTAACCCATGACTAAATTTTTTTACATCAGGTTTCAGTAGCCCAATCTCGCAAGCAACATCTATAAACTGAGAAAGTCTCCATTTATGGAAACACTTGATTTTTCCATCTTTAGCTTTCGGTGCGGCTACCGCTCGATTAAAGCAGGCTGGATCATTCTGAGCTGCTCCAAGCAAGACAGCCTCTAATACACTACCACAAAGAAAAATCACGGAAAGATATGCACCAGCCTCCATTGCCACTCGAGCCTCATCAAGCCGACTTTCAATGATAGCTACCACATCTGCCTTTATGGGTAGGTTTTGAATATTAGGAGTTGTAAACTCACGGTGTAGAAAATCATCGTCAGATTGCAGCGTCACCTGCGAAGGTGATGGTTGTGGTGGCAGTGGAGAAGGTGGCAATGTTGTGGGTTGCCAGTTCTTCATTATGGTATTCTCTTGGCTTTTCAGTTTTTCGATATTTTTTAATCTGTTTTCCGATAAAATGTCAGTAGCCCTTGTACCAATATTTAGTGACTTAACTTGCTCCAAGGCCTCAGACATCGATTTACTACCAGCAATCGAACTCTCGATTTCCTTGCTCAACTTGGAATGATGATAGTTGTAAATCCGCCTTAGATATATTGCGTTTGATTCACCAGCCCGTTGACCCTGAGCCTCGTCATCCTTGTATTTCTCCAGAAACGGTGCTGTATCAGCGAATTTGATTGCAAAGTCTTCTAACTCACTCTGGCTAAGCTTGGCAACCTCATCATCTGAAAGAACGCTGTCATCTGGTTTAAACTGCCCATCTTTCAGTGTTTCTTCCTTGTTGCAGGAGACAGAAATAAAGGCTCTTACCCACTCATCATCACTCAAACTTTCCGACTGCTTCGTATGCAGCCTTTCCCAGTCTTTTACTCGCAGAGTGAAACAACAAAGCTTTCCCAGCTCTGATGTCTCGAAATAGAACAGAGGCGGCAAGTTTTCTGGTAAAAGTTTTATGGGATCCATTGTTCGCTCATGCCTTCTTCCTACCGCCTTTCACAGCATTGCCCGCTGTCATCTTGGTATAGAGTTCAAAGAGTTTTTCAAGGCGTTCGGTGTCGTTTTTGAATTTGCGACCGATATAGATGCGTTCCAGCACTTCATCATTGCGCTCATGGGCACGGCGCAAATCTTCGGGCATGGCATCGGGTTTATAGAGGTCGGCAATGGTGGCGGGAAAATGCCGCTCCCGTGCCAATAAAATATCTTCGGCGCAACGGGTTAAGTCGGCTTTATTTTTTTCGGTAAGCTTGGGCACGGGAAAGGTGTTCCAGCCGAGGGTATTGGAATAGCGGAAATCGGTTTTCAGCTTACCACAGACGGTGGCAATCCAGACCAGATGCAAGCGTGATGCAATCAATGCCATATTCCAAAGCGGTGCGTCATAAAGGGCGAAGGCGCTATCATTAATAATGAACTCTTTTTCAAGTACGCCGATAGGTAAATATGGTCGAGTTTCTGACGAATGCCGAGGTACGATAAAACTCCAACGCTTTGCCTCGTCTGTGTCACGGAACTGATGCGCTCGTGCAGCAAGTTTTTGCGCGCCCTTATCACGACTTGAAAGTCGATTTCTACGATTTCTCTCTATCCGCTCAGCAAAAAACGGAACCTTCTGAGCAATTTTCAATTCTTCATCTCGAATCCAAATGCAATACCTAAATTTACCGTTTATATAATCATGGCTTCCTGCGATTGGCCGAATAAACTTTGCATAGTTTGGCTGCAAATCAGTCGGAATCTCTGCATCCGCTAGGAACAGGTTTCCCCCATCAACTGGTTTGTTTCCGTAGGTCATATTCTCAATTTGAGACAAAGGTTTCCGACGAGAGCTAACTTCAACATTATCTACTGCCACGAGGTACGCATTAATATTCGCAGCTTCTTTTACAATCGCACCATCTTCATCGTTTGAAAATAGCCGCCGTACTTTTCCTGCATGGTTGGAAATCCCGATAATCACCACGGTTACCCCTGCATTATGACTGGCAAGGTTTGCCCATTTGAATGAGGTATGGGCAAAGGCAATCTCATGCCCTGTATCAAAGATTAGTGGCCAGAGAATAGGCACTTGCTGCCCTTGGCAAATCGAATTGGTGGACACAAAGGCAGAAGCAGCATTGGTATGCATACCATAATCAGCCGCTTTCATCAGCCAACCCGCCACATAGTCCAGCGACTTCCAGCTTTTGGTGCGCCCTTCAAAAATAGTTTTGAGGTCGGATTTTTGTTCTTGAGATTGCCATGTGCTGCCCAAATACGGCGGATTGCCGCAAATATAAGTCTCCCCACCTTCATTCTTAAAGTCAATTTCGGCTTGTTGAAGCGGTGTACTGAATAAATCATCACCGCGCAGTTTTACGCTCGTGCCAGTTGGCGGGCAAACCGATAGCCAATCCATGCGCAGGGCATTGCCCTGGGCAATCCAGTTTTCTTTATTCAGCGGCAAAAACTCCGCCAATGCCAACTTCTGCCCACAATAAAGCACATCGCACTGGTATTCGGCAATAATCAGGGCAAGGCGGGCGATTTCAGCGGAAAAATCGCGCAGCTCAATGCCCCTGAAATTGGTCAAAGGAATATCGCTTAGCCGCTTGGGTTCGCCACGCCGCCTGTTGATCTCCGCCTCAATTTCGCGCATTTGTTTATAGGCAATCACCAAAAAGTTCCCTGAGCCGCAAGCAGGGTCAAACACGCGGATTTTGCTGATACGCTTGCGAAGGTTGAGCAATTTACGTGCATTATCGCCTGCTTTTTCAAGCTCCGCCCTTAAATCATCAAGAAATAGTGGGTTCAGCACCTTGAGGATATTGGGCACAGATGTGTAGTGCATGCCCAACGCGCCGCGCTCTTCATCATCGGCAACCGCCTGAATCATGGAGCCAAAAATATCAGGGTTGATCTGCTTCCAGTCCAGCGAGCCAACATGCAGCAAATAGGAGCGGGCGATTTTGGTGAATTTGGGCACGTCCGTGCTGCCGGAAAACAACCCACCATTCACATAAGGAAAACCATTGGCCCAGCGTTTGATATGTTCAGAAGCCCTGTCTTCCTGTTTGGTATTCATGGCTCGGAATATTTCGCTGATAATTTCATGCGTATCCGAAGCATCGCGGGCACTCATTTGCTCCACTGTGGTCGTAAACAGGTTCTTACCTTGAAAAATATCAGTGTCTTCCGCGAAAAAGCAGAAAATCAGCCGCGCCATAAAATGATTCATATCATGGCGGCGTTCAGAATCGCTCCAATCAGGGTTGTTTTGCAACAATTCAATATAGAGCTTGTTTAGGCGGCTGGTTGCCCGAATATCAAACGAGCTTTCACGGATTTGCTTGACCGTGCTGATGCCTGCCAAAGGAAGAAAAAAGCCAAAATGATTGGGAAAGTCTTTGTAATCGCAGGCAATGACTTCGCCACTGGCCAAATCTTCCGCCTGAAAATCCTCGCCATCGGTTGCCAAAATGAACCTGGCTTTTTGTTTCCTGGTTGCAGGGCTTTCGCGAAGCGCATCCAGCATTTGCTTCACCGCGCCCACAGGGCAGGCCGCCATATGGATATTGTTGTATTGCAGCACACCACCATCCATATCCGACTTGTTGGCAGTGCCACTTTTCAGGCGCTTGATGGTAGTTTTCTTGTTGCCAAAGGCTTCCAGAAAAGCAAAGGGGAACGCTTCAGGATCGAACTCCTGCCCGGCCAGCTGCGATACCGCCTCTTCAATCTCAACTGCGTTCAAAATCCCATCCCTTGCATAAATTATATTTCACAACTGTTAGCAGTTTTCCACCCAATTCTCACAACCATCAAATTTTGGTTCAAGCAGCGTACTGAGACGCATGAGCACTATCAATTGGCAGAAGAAACCTCTTCCCAGCCTCATGCGGAGCGTAGGACAGAATGGTCAATTCCGCAATTTTCGCCTTAAATAGAAAAAGGGGCAAAGGCTCCTTCAATTATCAAAAGACGGGCATCGAACTCTATCGGCGAGACTCCAGCCCACATATTTTCCTGAATGTTGCTAAATAGCGTGGAAAGCCTTTTTTCCTAACTGTTACATTACTGCTCGCAACTCTGCTCAAATGAGGTGCCTCTTATGACTTTTTGATGTGGCGAACTCCGGGCAAACCCTCAAAACCATTCTCCTGTGTCCGGATGACGGCTGAATGCATCTGTGCCGTCACAAGGGTAATACTGCCAACCAAAGGAATCGACAACATTCATGCCGGCACACTCATATCCGGCCTGCACCCCGCTCAACGGTTGTATCGATACCCTTTAGAAAACCACGCATAGATTTCATCTCACGAACAGGAATCAATTCAATGCGCCCGTTACAGGGGATAACCTCCGGCTTCTCACCCGAGTGGATATCCAGTGATCGACGTACCTTGCCTGGGATTACAACCTGAAATTTTGGAGATACGGTCACTGTCTGCATACAGGCCTCCTGTCAATAGCTGTTCGATAAAACGATTATAATAACTTTGTAAGTGGCCATATAGCTCAAACAGAAAGGTTTACAGCAAGGCCCGCCTGCTCAATGCTTCCAGCCATTGATTGCATCCACACTTCATCAAGTCTGTCCAAATGTGTTGCCTCATCCTGCATGGATGGTCGCGCCAGGCCGTAGAGCAGCACGCCTTGGACAGGTATATTCTCACTCTTTAATTTTTCCACGAAATGCAGGTATGCGGCCACCTCTTCTTCGGAAGGCTCACTACCATCCCAGGCAAACATGCAGGTCTGAATCCATGTTGGACAAAGACTTGCGGCCTCTTTCACCTGCCTGAACAACAGATCGGGCGAGGCAGCCACGCCATTGATGCGCTTAATACCTGCTTCTGTTGCTGAATCCACCTTCACCCATACTTCGCCACCGGCTTCACCCATCAGCTTCAACCCTGCCTGAACATTCGGCTTGTACAGGTAGGAGCCGTTGGTAATCAGGCGAAGTTTTACATCATCATCCAAATCAAACCGCCGCATGACCGAAACAATCACCTGAACAATCTCATCAAAGTTTTTACAGCTGGTCGGCTCACCATTGCCGGAGATGGCAATATCACATAACCGCCTGCAATCCTCGGGCACCCGCTGCTGCATAAACGCACCGTAGACAATATCCGCCAGCATAGAGATCAGTTCATCCTCTAACTGCTTCATATCAATCACAGGTGCGGAACCACGAACCAGCCCGGGAACCTGACAGTAGGCACAGTGCCAGTTACAGGCATTGTTGGGATTAAGGTTGATGCCAACGGAAACGCCGCCGGCCCGCCTGGAAATCACCGGATAGACATAATCCATACCGACCACATCACGGTCATGATTTCGAACACTCAGCATCTTCCCGGACATCCGGCTACTCTAAAACTCTTCTCACCTTAGGGAAGCGCTGATTTATTCACTGCTTCCGTGCAGCCCATAGACAGGTTGCCCAATCAAACGCGCAACTGCTTGATTTATTGCAAGGGCACAATAAATCAACACATCCTCAGGCAAGCCGGAAGCCTCCGGCTCTATAACCCGCGCTTACCTATCAGGCCGGCATCAGCTACGATTACGAGCAACGGCATCGATGTCTTCCGGTCACCTGTCCGGATCATATGGTCAATAGCAGGAAATGGGGTTGCATGAGTTCAGGTTACAGAAAAATCCGTTATGGCGCCTTTGTCCGGGAAACCTCTGTAAAGCAGAACATTGTCAGTTATAACGATATCGTGCCTAAAACAGAGCTGGACCGGCAGGGAAACCTGATTGTTCCAGGGAGTGCAAAACTCAGGCTCCGGTCACTGGATCTCTATCGCCTGCTACAACCCTACATAAGTGTCCGCTTTATCGAGCAGATGAAGGCGGTCATGCCGCTGGCCATCTACCTGCTGCTGTTTCAGATCCTTGTCCTGCATCAGGAGGTGAGCATCCCCGAAAGCATTATCATGGGGCTTCTGGCCGTGATTATCGGGCTGATGCTGTTCATGGAGGGCCTGAAACGCGGACTGATGCCATTTGGCGAGGTGATCGGAAAAACCCTGCCTGCCAAGGCGCCGCTAAAACTGGTTCTGCTGATTGCACTGCTGCTGGGCATCGGCGTCACCTTTGCCGAACCTGCCATTGGCGCACTGAAAACTGCGGGCTCGATTGTGCAGCCGCAACATGCGCCCTATCTCTACGCCATCCTGAACGACTGGAGCGGTGCGCTCGTGTTTGCTGTCGGCGCTGGAGTCGGGCTTGCTGCTGTCCTGGGAACCGTTCGGCTTCTTTATGGCTGGAGTCTGAAACCGTTGATCTACTCTGCACTGCTTCCATTGATCGGCCTGACCTATTACATGGCGCTCGACCCTGAACTCTCCCGCATCCTGGGGCTTGCCTGGGATTGCGGTGCGGTCACGACCGGGCCGGTTACCGTGCCGCTGGTTCTTGCTCTCGGCATCGGCATTGCCGCCACAGCGGGAAAAGGCGAGTCCCCCCTGGCCGGTTTCGGTATTGTAACCCTGGCATCCCTCTTCCCGGTGATCGCGGTCATGTTGCTCGGCCTGTTGAGCGCAAGCGTGACATCTCCTGAAACCATCATGGCAGCAGCACAGTATAGCCAGCAACTGGTTCAGACCGATGAGCCTCTCTCATGGCATGAGAGCAGTCCATGGCGGGAGGTTATTGCCGGCATTCAGGCCATTATGCCGCTGATCGCCTTTCTGGTTATTGTTCTGCACGCTGTTTTGCAGGAACGGCTTCGCCATAAAGGCACCATCATTTACGGCATCGTACTCTGTATTCTGGGCATGATCGTTTTCAATATCGGACTGGAGCATGGGCTCTCCCGGCTTGGTGAAAACTCCGGCTCACTGCTGCCCGCCGCCTTCACATCCATTGCCGGCATGACTTCATCGCCATTCTACAGCCGGGGCATCGGCATCTTTATCGCACTGCTTTTTGCATGGTTCCTGGGCTTTGGTGCCACGCTCGCCGAGCCAGCGCTCAATGCTCTCGGCAACACCGTACAGACCCTGACCAATGGCGCCTTTGAAAAGCCGATGCTGATGTATGCTGTATCTATCGGGGTCGGCTGCGGTATTGCACTTGGCGTTGCGAAGATTGTATTCAACCTTTCGCTCGCCTGGATACTGATCGGCGCATACACCCTCGCTCTGGTACTCACATGGCGATCCACCGAAGAATTTGTCAATGTGGCATGGGACAGCGCTGGCGTCACCACCGGACCTATCACCGTACCGCTGGTTCTGGCCATGGGGTTAGGGCTTGGCAGTGCTGTGAATGCCATTGAAGGATTTGGTGTGCTTGCCCTGGCCTCCATTGGCCCGATTATCTCAGTGTTGATAACAGGCCTGTGGATCCAATGGAAAATCAGGTGTCGCCACCAGATAAAGGCTGAAAAGGGCGCTGCGCCAATGGAGGGAAGATGAGCCGGAAACATACAGATAAAAATCATATCACAGTCCTGACCGACGTATCCCTGATCACCTGTATCGTACAACGCGGTATCGCCGACGATATTGTCAAGGTCGCGCAGGAGGCCGGCGCCCAGGGCGCAACCATTCACTACGGGCAGGGAAGCGGCATGCAGGAGTTGCTGGGTGTTCTGAGTGTGGCCATCGATGTGGAAAAGGAGATTATCAACATCGTGGTTGCCGATGATCAGGCAGACCGCATTTATGAGCGCATGTTCCTTGCCGGCAAGCTGGACACGCCGGGCATGGGCATCATCTACATGACCAAGCTTGAGAAGGCGGCAACCTATATTCCGCCTGAAATTCTCGAACGGTTACTGGAACATGAAAAATAAACAGAAACTGATCACCTGCATTGTCCCGGAAGAGCATGCCACAGCGGGAGCTGCAGCCCTGCGTGACACGTATGACCTGCAGACCATCAACCACCACTTTGCCCGCGGTATTGGCAAAAGCTCGCCGCTGATCAAACGCGGCATTGGAGAAAAAACAGAAAAGGTTGTTTTAAGCGTAGTTGTTGAAGCGGATATGGCCGACGAAATCTTCGAGTTCCTCTATCACGCCGTAGATATCAACCGGCCTCGCGGCGGCATGATTTTTATGAATACCATCCATTCGGCGCGCTATTAGCATGAAATAGATATACGCGCATGGACTTTTCCATCTCCGTGATTGAAGCATATAGTATCGCAGAGGTGGGGAAGTCCATGTACGTTAGAACGCCGGCTCAAGTTGACGCCTGTGCCGCCACATCACATATAGAGGCAGTGATCTGCGATAATTTCTGCGGCCCGATAACATAAGGCGGCATGGTATAGATCAGCCTGCCAAACGGACGCAGCCAGACACCGCGGTCAATCAGCTGCTTCTGCACCTCTGCCACATCGACAGGCTCTTTCATTTCAACCACGCCAATCGCACCCTTCACCCGCACATCGGCCACGCCTGCCATCTGCCGGCACGGATCCAGCTCTTGCTTAAGCTGCTTTTCAATAGCCAGAACACGCGCCTGCCAGGGCGAATCCAGCAACAGCCTGATACTGGCCAGTGCCACCGCACAGGCCAGTGGATTGGCCATGAAGGTTGGCCCGTGCATCAGCACGCCTGAGCCGTCGGCATGGATGCCGTCACATACTTTTGAGGAGCATAGCGTTGCCGCAAGCGTCATATAGCCGCCGGTTAACGCCTTGCCCACACAGATAATATCCGGCTGAATCCCTGCATGTTCAACGGCAAACATTTTGCCTGTACGGCCAAAGCCGGTGGCAATCTCGTCACAGATCAGCAGCAGTTCATACTCATCGCAAATCCTTCGCACCTGACGCAGGAACTCCGGCGCATAAACCCGCATGCCGCCCGCTCCTTGCACGATGGGTTCAAGAATCACAGCGGCAATCTCATGATGGTGTTGCCGGGCCTGGCTGCGGAACGAATCGACCTGATCATCACGCCACGCTGCATCAGACTGTGCGACAGGAGCATCGGCAAAGAGCTGTTCGGTCAGTATGTCCGGGAAGAGATGGTGCATGCCGGAGACCGGATCACAGACGCTCATCGCAGCGAATGTGTCGCCGTGATAACCGTGCCGAATGGTCAAAAGCCTCCGCTTCTCCCTCTTGCCCTGCGCCTGCCAGTACTGGATCGCCATCTTGATCGCCACTTCCACAGAGACAGAGCCTGAATCGGCAAAAAAAACATGCGCCATATTCTCCGGTGCAAGTTTCAATAACATCTGAGCCAACTCAGCCGCAGGCCTGTGGGTCAGGCCGCCAAACATCACATGCGCCATATGATTGAGCTGATATTCAACTGCTGCATTTAACTCGGGCACGTTATAGCCGTGTATAGCGCACCACCATGAGGCCATGCCGTCAATCACTTCCCGTCCATCTTCAAACTCAAGCATTACGCCTGCAGCCGATTTCACAGGATAAACAGGCGCAGGGTGCTTCATCGAGGCGTAGGGGTGCCAGACATGCTCACGTTCAAAACCGAGCCAGTCGGGGTAATTCATGTGACCGGCTCTCCACGCAGCAGATCCATCGTCATGCGCTCCAAAACCACAAGATTATTCTCAACAGAGGCGCCTTTGATCAGCTTTTCAGCTTCCGTAATCCGCTTTATGGCGACAGCGAGTTGTCTGCCTTTCCACTGCCTGGCCTCCCCGGGAACCTGCCGACGCGCATCACCGAATACCCGCGCCTTCTGCAACGGATTGCGCTCGTGTTGCGCCTGATACCAGCAATACATCAGCAACTGATTCATGCGTGTGCCAAGCCAGCTGATGATTTGAACCTCGGCCACCTGCTGCTCACAGATCAGCCTCCGTAGCAGCACCAGAGCCTCCGCATCCCTTGCTGCCACCGCATGGCAATAGGCCTCAAGCCCTTCCGGGCTGCGCTCACCCAGCAGGTCACCCGCCACCTCCATACCGATCATTTCACCGCAACCGTTATCATAGAGGCGCAGCCGCTCAATCAACTGCCATGTTGCGGCACGCATGCCATGCAAACGCTCACCCATCATCTGCAGGGCCTCATCCGTGATGTGCAACTGCTGTGCCTTGATCTCCCCGGCCAGCCACTGCTGAAAAGCGGCCGGTGTCGGCGTATGAAACTCGCACTGCACCAGGTCATCCTGGCCCGAAGCAAACAGCCCCTGCATCTTTTTATGCAGCGTCTTTTTCCAGGCAATGCCCGGTGCGCAGATGATGAGCCGGTTTTCCGGCCTGACTTCAGTGACCATATTCAGCAGGTGTTCGCCCTGTTTGGGCGTTGCCGACTCGGCATTGCGCACCAGTGCGTAGCATTTTGACGGGCCAAACAGCCCCTGACTTCGGCTTTCGCTCTCTACCCGGGCCAGTTCGGAGACATCCACCCGCAAGCGGATGGCTTCAGGGTCACCCGCAGCCAACAGGGCCTCGGCTGTCTCAAACAGTGCATCACCATCCTCACCATAGAGATAGAATGCAGCCGCATCACTCTCCACCGCCCTGTTTGGCGAAAGCTTCATCTGCTAACCCGCATCCCGATTTGCATTAGCGTGACATCAAAAACCGGAGTTGATCCGGCTCCATGCCGTGAGAACCCACTCTTTTCGCAGATCCTCCCGAATCCGCTTTCGGGATGCCTCAATCCCGGCAGGACCACCTGTCACAAACACCTCGCCGGACTTGGTAATGATGCCGCTCTCCCATAACAGCTTTCCGGCCCTGTAAAGGCGTACATTACCTTTGATACTCATACGGTATTGGGTAGCGATGCCGGACTGATCATAGGCGCTCGCCTTGAATGACTCGGCTCCCCGCTCGATGCGGATAACTGCATGCAACGCTTCATCAACGACACTCCCGGCAGCCACCACCTGATAACGCCCCTGTCTTGAAAAGGGCCGTTTCAATGCAGGCAACAGGCTCTTCGCAACTGCGCCCACCCCTTCAATCGAGACCGTCTCCACATCCTCAGGAATGGCTCCCGCACCATCGCCCTGGCCTGCCAGGTGATAACCGCAGGCACTTAACAGCATCGCCAGCAGTATTGGAACAACGAAGCCTCTTCGCATGTGCGGGTCCCCCTGTGAGGAGCAAATCACCTTCATCACGCTGGACGCACCACGATATTCAGCAGACGTCCCGGAACAAGAATCACCTTGACAATCTGCATGCCATCCAGCCATCTGGCAATGGACTCATCGGCCCTGGCAATCTCAAAGGCTCCATCCTGATCGATATCTTTCGGCACCATGATCTCACCGCGCTTCTTGCCCTGAACCTGCACCACCAGTGAAATCTCATCCTGCACCAGCGCCGATTCATCCACCTTCGGCCATGCTGCCACCACAGCCATATCGGCCATGCCCAGCTTCTCGGCAACTTCACAGGCAAAATGCGGCACAAATGGCGCCAACATCACAGCCAACGCCCGCATACCTTCATCAAAGGCAGTCATACCCTCATCATCATGGGCATCAAATGCACCCAGGCTGTTGCTTAGCTCCATCAGCGCCGCAATCGCCACATTGAAGGCGAAGCCATGCTCAAAGGCATGCGTCACGCGCTGGATCGTGCTGTGAATATCAAACCGAAGTTTTCCGGTTGCCTCAGGTGAGGCCTGACCCGGAAACTGTTTCCCTGCCTTGTCCAGCAGACGCCAGACACGTTTCAGGAAACGGTTGGCACCCTCCACACCGGCATCGCTCCACTCCAGATCTTTCTCCGGCGGTGCGGCAAACAGGGTAAACAGCCGCGCCGTATCACACCCGTATTTCTCGATAATGGCGTTCGGATCGACCGTGTTGCCCTTGGATTTGGACATCTTGGCGCCATCTTTCAACACCATGCCCTGCGTCAGCAGATTCTTGAACGGCTCATCCCCCCCCTCTTCAGCGCTGAAGAGGCCTGCATCACGCATCAGCTTGTGATAAAAACGGGCATAAAGCAGATGCAGCACGGCATGCTCCACGCCACCGATATACTGATCCACCGGCGCCCACTGCTTCATCGCCGATGCATCCACCATCGATTCGCTGCGCGGGGAGGTGTAGCGGTTCATGTACCAGGAGGACTCCATGAAGGTGTCGAAGGTGTCGGTCTCTCGACGTGCCGCCTTGCCGCACGACGGGCAATCGACATGTACGAACTCGTCACATGCGGTTAGTGGTGATGCGCCGCCGGTCGGCTGCAGATGCTCCGGCAACACCACCGGCAGTTGATCTTCCGGCACAGTGACCATGCCACAGTCATCACAGTGGATGATGGGGATGGGCGCACCCCAGTAACGCTGACGCGATACCAGCCAGTCTCTTAAACGATATTGAACACGTTCACTGCCCCTGCCTTCACTTTCCAGATATTTGGTGATGGCGGATTTCGCCTCTTCTGAACACAAGCCATCGAATTGTGAGGAGTTCACCAGCACACCCACTCCAACAAATGCGGATGCCTGAATGTCCCACTCACTATCCACGGGCTTGATCACCTGTTTAATCGGCAACCCATATTTTCTGGCAAACTCATGATCACGCTCATCATGGGCAGGCACACTCATCACCGCTCCCGTGCCATAGCTCATCAGCACAAAGTTGGCGACCCAGATCGGAACTGTTTCACCCGTAATTGGATGCACAGCATTAAATCCCGTTGCCATCCCCCTCTTCTCCATCAGGGCCACATCAGCCTCCTTGGTGGAGATATGGGAACACTCTTCAAGAAACAGTGCCAGTTCAGGATTAGATTCCGCCGCCCTCTTTGCCAAAGGATGGCCTGCGGCCACCGCCATGTAGGTAACCCCCATCAGCGTATCCGGGCGCGTCGTAAAGATATCGAGTGTTTCATCACTGCCTTCGATGCCGAATGAGACCTCAGCCCCGGTGGAACGGCCAATCCAGTTGCGCTGCATGCCGACCACCTTTTCAGGCCAGCCGGAGAGTTTGTCGAGATCATTGAGCAGTTCTTCGGCATAATCGGTAATCCTGATGAACCACTGGGCAAGATTCTTGCGCTCAACCGGCGTATCGCAACGCCAGCATGCGCCCTCCACCACCTGCTCATTGGCAAGCACGGTGTGGCACGGTTCGCACCAGTTCACCTCCGCCTCCTTGCGGTAGGCCAGCCCCTTCTCCACCAGCTTGGTGAACATCCACTGCTCCCACCGGTAGTACTCCGGTTTGCAGGTGGCAATCTCACGGTTCCAGTCATAGGAGAGGCCAAGGCGCTTGAGCTGCACACGCATCTGCTCGATATTGGCATAGGTCCACTCGGCGGGCGGGCGCTTATGTTTGATCGCCGCATTCTCAGCCGGAAGACCAAAGGCATCCCAACCAATCGGGTGCAGCACATTATAGCCCTGCATCCGCTTGTAGCGGGCTACGGCATCACCGAGGCAATAGTTGCGTACATGGCCCATGTGCAGGTTGCCGGACGGATAGGGGAACATCTCCAGGCAGTAGTAGCTCTCACGGCTGTCAGATAAATCTTCACAGGCAACATCGATGCCTTCTTCATGCCATTTTGTCTGCCATTTGCTTTCGATTTGCTGTGCTTCGTAACGATCTGACACCTGTAATTACCCCTGATATGAACTAGGATGCGGATGATGATGGGGTTTGTGGCGAATGAAAAGAGGAAAACTTTTTTACGATGGCAATATACTGAATAGTCTTACGGCTGTCCTCCGGAAGCATCAATGAATTGACTGGCTTATCAAATAAATCGGCACCTCCTTAGGGAGACATCCGCAACCGGGCCAGACCGTTCCGGCTGAAGAACAACCCCGCCACAAAGAACATATGGCGCCTCTCCTCTGCAACCTCTGTGCAAGAGCGTATACTGCAAGCCCCCTTGCTTTTCACCCTATGTTCTTTTCGAGTCCATTTTCTCCGCCAGTTTCTGATCGGTCTGATAGAGAAATGCGAGCAGCTCCGCCACCAGTTGATATGCCTCTTCCGGTATCTCCCGCCCGACAGGCACTTGTGCCAGAAGCTGCGCCAGATTCTCGTCCTCATGAATATGCAGATGATTCTCTTTGGCCAGTTCAAGAATCTTCCTGGCAATCTCGCCAAAGCCTGCAGCCAGCACCTTGGGTGCCTGCCCTTCGCCGGGGCTGTAACCCAGCGCAACAGCAGCTTCACGATCCCGCATCATGAGGTCCGGAAAATATAAATAAGGAGTCTGTCATCCTCCTGTTTATCGCCCGGAGCATCGCCGACATAAGCGGCCTGTTTGGCAGAGCTTCATTGCAAAATATGATTCGGGACGCATCATTTCCTCATTCAAGGGGTGTTTTATTAACAATTCCAGCAATATCATCGAGCCATCTCCACTTTCCGGGCCGTACTACCGTGGCAAACAGCGCCTGCGCATTGCGCTGGTCGGCCAGCCCAACAGCGGCAAAAGCACGCTCTTCCATGCGGTGGCAAGCACCAGCATTGACCGTGGACAACTGGCAGGAACCGACAGGGCCTACAAGCGCTGTACCGTACAGATCGGTATGGATGAGGCCGAACTGGTTGATCTTCCGGCCATCTATTCGCTGCACAATCTTCGTGACGATGATCTGGAGGGGCTGAAGTATCTTCTCTGGGGAGACAGCCGCCCGCTTGTCTCCGCCCATGAAGCGGATGAGCCACCGGCCCCCTTCTCACGCCCTGATATCCTGATTCATCTGATGGATGCCAGTACACTGGACAGGCATCTTGAACTGACCATGGAACTGATTGAGCTGGGACTGCCCATTGTGATCGGCCTGAACATGATGGATGAGGCTCGCCGCAAAGGGCTCTCCATTGATATCGGAGCACTGGAGCAGGAGCTGGGTGTACCTGTCGTGCCGATGACTGCAATCAAGGGGCATGGCATCGCCACCCTCTTTGAGAGGGCGGTGCAAACCGTGCGCAACGGCATCTGCCCGATCCCCCAGCCGGCTGGCGAACATATCACGGCATGGGCTGCAAAGCTGCATACAGCACTGGACAGTCCCGAACTGCATGCGGCGTTCAGAATCCCGCAGACCTTCCTGATGATGCAGTTGATGCAATCGGACCACTATCTCACCTCTGAACTGGCATGCCATTTTCCGGAAGCAGCAGAGGCCTTCGCAGCCATCCGTCATCAGGCTGACGCGGCGTTACCGCGGTCACTGGCCGAAGAGGTGGCAGCAGACAGACATCACCGTGCCGCCAAGCTGTTTGAAAATGTGGCGCTGCTGACCCACCGCTCCAGAACCATCACCTGGGAAGACAGACTCGATGCCATATTTCTGCATCCGCACTGGGGCCTGGTTGGAAGCATCTCCCTGTTTGCGCTGGTGCTGTTCATGGTCTTTGAGGTCAGTGCAGGGCTGGATGCTGTCACCGCCGCCCAACTGGCAGAGATGGCGGAGAAATGGCAGCCGGACAGTACAGGCGGTGTCATCGGGCATGCCGTTGTGGATGGTCTGATCGGCCTCATTGGCATCGTCATCCCCTACATGCTGCCACTGGTGCTGATGCTTGTTGCACTGGAGGAGTCCGGTGTCATGCAGCGCGTTGCCTTTATGGTGGACCGCTTTTTCCACCGCATCGGCCTGCATGGGAAGGTTGCCGTACCGTTTCTTCTTGGTCTGGGCTGCAACGTTCCGGCTATCGCTGCAACCAAAAACGTAGTGGGCGGGCGGGACCGGGTGGTGGCATCGCTGCTGATTACCTTTGTTCCCTGCTCGGCACGTTCCGCCATTATTCTTGCACTGGGAGGAAAATATCTGGGTGGCCTTGGCATCTTTGCCATCTTCATGCTTAATCTGCTGATTATCGCCATACTCGGAAAACTGCTTGTACGCCGTTACCCGGAGATCAGCCCCGGCCTGATTCAGGAGATTCCTGCCTATGCCATACCGAAACTGCAGCCGGTTCTGCATGCGACCTGGCATCGCACCCGCGATATTCTGACCATTGTGACGCCACTATTGGTCGGTGGCAGTATTGTCCTGGCCCTGCTCCACCATATCGGTGCGGACATGTGGATCAACCAGCTTCTGTCGCCAATCACCGTCTGGCTCCTGGGACTACCGGTGGTGCTCGGTGTTCCGATTCTCTTTGGAGTATTGCGTAAGGAGCTGTCACTGCTGATGATCTACCAGGCACTCGGCACATTTGAGGTCGGCAATATTCTGAACTGGGTGCAAATCAGCACCTTCCTGGTTTTTTTGATGTTCTATGTGCCGTGTGTATCCACATTTGCTGTGATGCTGAAGGTGATCGGTCGCAGAGATGCGCTCTTCTCGATTGCCCTCTCCATCGGTGTAGCTCTGCTCTGCGCGCTTGCCATACGCGGCCTGCTCGAAGCCTTGCGCCTGATTATTTGAAATATCTGCAAAATGCCTTACCTCGAGCCATCCCCGGAACACAACTGTTGTTAAACGTGCAAGCTTCCCAGTGAAGCAAACTTCTCCGGTAGTCCACCCAGCAGTTTTCCTTCAATATATGAACGCCTGGATGTCTCTTCACAGTCTCGCTGCTCTTCCAGCCATTTAAGGAAAGCAGGCCTTAATTCCGCCATATTCGAATCTCTGCCCGCGTAAAGTTTCAGCGTCCATGGCCCATCTTCCGACCCTTCCAGCGCAAAAGCCACCGGTCCGAGATGATCCAGATCCGCCCGCCCATGCAGTAAAAAGCGATAATCATTCGATGAAGCCCGGACCATCCCGTGTGGTGAACCATCCTGCTGATCCCGTAACATCAAACGCCGGGCATCCACGCCAACCTCTGCCTGGAATGGCAGCTGGCTCTGCTCCATTTTTTGCCAGCCTGTTTCCTGGGAGGAGCGGCCTGCCCCGGCAGACTCGCGCCCCACCTGCTCCTGTGATTTCAGCCTGTTCGCCAGCATCTCTGACAACACAGTAGCCGCTTTAGAATCGCTCAACAAACTGAACTGGGCCGGCATTTCCCTGTTCACCAGTTGCAACCAGACATGCCCCGCCGGTATGTTTGCAGGAATCTTCGCCTGCAGGCGGTAGCCACCAAGCATCAACATCACATTGCCCGGCGAATCTCCCGGCGTCATACGAGCGGAAAGAATGGAGCCATTTTGCCATGGCAGTGAGGATGCTATTGCCGGTTTGGCCCCCTGAGGAAGGGGGAGCAACCGGGCGCCGATAAGGTTAATCATATCCGCTTCAGCTCTTTGGCGTGGACTGCAGCATCAGCATCAGTTTGATCTGTGCCAGAGGAAGATCCAGTTTCCGGGCAATTTTTTCAGGCGTTTCCCCTTCCCGCTGAAGACGCAGCATCTGTGCAACCTGTGAAATATTTGCGCTGGCATGGCTCTGGCTCTCTACCCCGGCCTGAACCTTCTCTTCAATCTTCTGCCCGGGCTGCTCTTCTGCCACAGGCTCAGTGGCCTTACTGCTCCTGGCAGAAACCGCATCCTCCGGCCTGTCCCGGGACTGTAGATCCTGAATCTGTACCAGAGCCTGATTGAGCATCAACGTTGCTTCCTGCAACTGGGTCGATGCCTCTGTCAGCATCCCTTCAATCTTCTGCCGCTGTTTTATCTGTCCCCACCAGAGAACCCATAGTCCGATCACTGCAAGAATCAGTACGGCATCAAGAAGTATGGGAAGCATTTCATTGTCCAGATATTCAGGCATATCGATCTACTCCGGGGCCGCTTTTATCCTGTTGTTCCCTCTCAGGCTGAGAGGCGGGCGCTCTGCTGTTTGCCGGTTTATCAGAATGTTCCTGCCTGCGTTGCTGCCGCTCCCGTGGCTCCTGCCGTTGAGACACAACAGGCTTGCCAGGCGCACAGGGGCTAATCGGTGAAATGCTGTCTGCAGGCGACATCATCAATCCAGGTTAAGAATCCCGCGAAGGCGCAGCACCATTTGGCTGTGAATCTGCGAAACACGTGATTCAGTCAGTCCAAGAACCAGTGCAATCTCTTTCATGGTCAGCTCTTCATAATAATAGAGCGTCAACAGGATCGCCTCCCGCTTTGGCAGTTTCTCGATAGCTCCGGCAAGATGGCCGATAAACTGGTTCATTGCAGTCTGCTGCTCAGGCAGCATCTCCGGATCGCCGGCAAGTACTTCAAGCACGGAAAGCTCATCATCCCCGCTATTGATGGATGGAAGATCATTAAAGTAAACCACGGACATCATGCGCACCTGATCCAGCCGCTGACGATATTCATCCAGACTGATACCCAGATGTGTGGCGATCTCACTCTCTTCAGCCGGACGTCCATGCTGCTGCTCCAGTTCAAGCAGCGCCCGCTGCAACTCCTTGGAACTGTCGCGAAGACCGCGTGGCATCCAGTCAAAGGCACGCAGATAATCGATCATGGCGCCGCGTACACGGTAGGATACAAAGGTTTTGAACTGAACATCCCGGTCAGAATCAAAACGTCTGGCTCCATCCAGCAGCCCCAGCACACCTGCATCAATGAGGTCGTCCAGCTCAATCGAATCCGGTGTCCTGCGCATCAACTGGTCAGCATGATAGCGTATCAATGGCAGGTACTCCTGCAGCAGCTTTTCCGGATCGTTCAGCAGTGATGTATCCTGCTGGTGAACATACTGCCGGGCAATACTCATGACCTTCGCCTCTGCTGCCCATGCGGCATGCCACCCTGATCTGCCGGTGTCAGCAGATCATTAAGCCAGACAAGCAAAACACCCATCCAGGCCCCGCTGATAGCCAGAATTAATGTCCGGAACAGCATATCTGAAAGCGATGTGCCAATTACGGTGCAGATTGCAACACCTGCAAGAAGGCCGATGGATAACCCTGCAACTGCAGCATATTTTACCTGCATCTGCTCACCCTCCCGCCTGCATGGAACTCTCCGCGCTTAACCCCTGATTCAGGCTATGCTCCCAGAAAAACTGCAAACCACTGCTACGGGATCTGTCACGCGGACGCGCCAGTACTGTCTCAAGAAGCTCGTACAACTCCTGTGTTGCCACCGGTGCCGCCGCAGGATCCAGCAGGCTCTGTTTCTGGATCGCTTCACGCACCTGCGGCGTAGAGGACATGTGCCCGACATAATCCAGGTGCACATCCAGATAGCGATCGGTCACGGACATCAGTCGCCGGAACGTCAGCTGCCCGTCGAATTCATTGGCCTGATTGACAGCCACCATAAAACGCCGAACATCACGCTGCTGTGACAGCACCTTGATCAGTGCATAGGCATCTGTCAGTGAAGTGGGATCCGGAGTGAGAACAACCAGTGACGATTCGGCAGCCGATACAAAATAGAGTACGTTATCACCGATACCGGCGCCGGTATCGATCAATACAAGATCATAATCCCTGGCGGCTTCACGCATCTCATCAAGCATCACCTGCTGCTGACCGGCATTCAGGCTTGTCAGCTCATAAAGACCACTGCCACCGGGAAGCACATCAAAACCCTGCCGTGTCCGAAGCACCATATCACTCAGGGGCACTTCGCCATCAAGCACCCGCTTTACGGACCCCTTTGCACTTAAGCCCAGCATTACATCAACATTGGCCAGGCCCAGATCGGCATCCAGGACAAGCACCTTCAACCCCTGCCTGACAGCCCGCTCGGCGAGATGAATTGAAAAGAATGTTTTTCCGACACCACCTTTACCGCTGCTGACAGCAATAACCCGGGGTGTTGATTGCTCAAGACTCATGCTGTCTCCTTTGCGTATTCGATCTCCTGACTGCTTAACAAAGCTGTCAGCGCCTGTGGCGTCAGCCATCCCATCTGTTCAGGCACTTCAGGACCAAAACTGCAGTACGAAAGCCTCATGCCGAATGCCGCTGCCCAGTTGACAATTTTTCCAGGTCGCGATGTCTCATCCAGTTTGGTAAAAGCAAGCTGATTCACTTCCAGTGCCCCTGCTTTTGCCAGCATCTCCATACCGTCCACTTCATCCATATTGGCTGGCATCACCAGCACCCGGTGCGTACATGGAATTTCATCCCACAGCATACGCTGTTTACGAATCCCGCCGGCACGCCGGATATTCCAGCCCTCACTATCCACTAGCAGGAGTTGTGCCGATTTGGTTGCATCCAGTGCCTGCCCGACATCATCTTTTGAACGGATGGTGAAAAAAGGCACACCGAGAATATCCGAACAGGACTTCAACATGTCGGTTCCACCCATACGGTTGACATCTGTTGAGAGTACGGCAACACGCACACCTTTAAGGCTGTAGTGCGTTGCCAGTTTGGCGAGAAGTGTAGTTTTACCCGCTCCACCGGGCCCCGTTAACAACACTGTTGCCGCGTTTTCTTGAGGAGCAATACGTTCAGACCAGTGCAAAACGGATGTGGTGATCGGGCGGCGCTGAACAAAATCATCAGCCATATCAAATGCATGTGTCGGAGCAACACCCAGCTGAACAAGGCGATCAAATGCCAGACGGCTGTCATGATCGGCAATGGCCTCGCGCAGTGTTGCAGACTCCTGACGTCCCAAGCCCTCAACAATACGCTCCAGCCGCTCCATTGATGCCTTGAAAAGCTCCGTTGAATCGGGAAAAGAGTGGTTGTCAGGCTTTGGTTTTGCCTCCGCCCTCTTTTCACTTTCATCCTCATGATCCAGTGCGGCATGGACATGCCAGATACGCCTGCCCTCGGCATCCACGCCCTCAAGCCGATCCATAATCACTGCGTCAGGGCCAAACTCCTGACGCACCAATGCCAGCGCCTCATGCAATCTTGTGGCGGAAAAGACCTTAACCTGCATCGCGCAAACCTACCCTGGCCAGGGTCTGGACATTCATATTTGCCGGTATTTCAGCAACGGAAAGGACAGCAATCCGGGACATCACTTTTGTTAATGCCTGTGCCAACGGTGCCCGGAGATGCGGTGTTGTCAGCACAACAGGCGTATCCACATCATGCATACCCATGACATCATTCAGACGGGTCATAAAACGTTGCCACTGCTGAAGTTCGAGCGGCAGCGTAAAGTCAGCTCCGCCGGACTGGGAAAGCCGTTCGGCCATCGCCTGCTCAACCTCCGAATCCAGCGTGAACACGGACAGCTCACCCTGTGCGCTCAGATAGGGCTGAACAATGGTGCGCCCGAGACGGCTACGCACACGCTCAACAAGACCGTTGATATCGCGCTGTTCGGTTACGCCATCGGCAAGGGTTTCCAGAATAAGGAGCAGATCACGAATCGGCACCCACTCAACCAGCAGCCGCTGCAGCACATTCTGAAGCAGGCCCAGTGAAACCTGTGCAGGCACAATCTCTTCGATCACCTTCGGATAACGTTCCGAAACGGCATCAATCAACTCTTTGACCTGGGCACGATCCAGCATCTCGGCTGCATGCCTGCGCAGAATCTCGGTAATATGTGTAACAATCACTGTCGGCGGCTCAACCACCGTATAGCCGGAAAGCTCTGCCTGCTGACGTTTATCAGCCGGAATCCACAGGGCAGGAAGTCCGAAGGCAGGCTCCTGTGTCGGCACCCCTTCGACTGGCGGCCCCGCCAGCTGGCTTTCCAGCGCCAGCAGATTGCGCGGCCGGATTTCACCCCGGCCCACCTCGGCACCGCGAATCAGAACACGATAGTCACCCACTCCCAGTTGCAGGTTATCCTTGATATGGACAGGCGGCAGAACAAAGCCGATTTCCTGGGTGATCTGACGACGCACTGCCTGCAAACGCTCAAGCAGATTGCCCTCACGCCCGCCTTCGACCAGATCAATCAGACCATAACCAACTTCCAGCCGGATCGGATCGACCACCAGAAGATCGGAAAGCGGCTGCTCCTCCGCTGTTTCTGCAACAGGCGCTGCTTCAGCAGCAATCTCTGTCACGGCCGCCTCTTTCTCTTCCGTATAGAGATACCAGCCACTGAAACCCAGCCCTGCCGAAAGCAGCAAAAATGGAATGAACGGCAGCCCGGGAACCAGACTCATCAGAAAGAGTGCCGCGGAGGCAACCAGATGGACCTTGGGATGCTTGGTAAACTGTGTGCCGATTTCCAGCGACATCGCGTCACCGCCACCGGCACGGGTAATGACAATACCGGCGGCGGTTGAGATCACCAGCGCCGGAATCTGTGACACCAGCCCGTCACCAACTGTCAAAATACTGTATACATTGACGGCATCGGCCAGTGCCATGCCCTGTTGCATTGTACCGATCACAAGTCCCGCAATCAGGTTAATGGCAGTAATAATCAGGCCTGCAACCGCGTCTCCACGAACAAACTTGGCCGCACCATCCATGGCACCGTAAAACTCAGCCTCCCGTGCCACATCCTCACGTCGGGCTCTGGCGGCGGTATCATCAATAATCCCGGCATTCAGATCGGCATCAATAGCCATCTGCTTGCCCGGCATCGCATCGAGGGTGAAGCGGGCTGCCACCTCGGCAATACGGGTGGAGCCTTTGGTGATCACGATGAAATTGATCAGCACAAGAATCATGAAGATAATCAGGCCGACCACCGGATTGCCGCCAACGACAAACTGGCCGAAGCCTTCAATAACATGGCCTGCCGCCGATGGACCCTCCTGGCCATGCAGCAGAATCAGGCGCGTCGTCGCCACATTCAGTGCCAGACGGAATAGCGTGGTCAACAGCAGCAGCGATGGAAAAACAGAGAAATCGAGCGGTCTTAACACATAAAGCGATGTCAGCAGAATCAGAACACCGGCAGTAATATTGGCTGCCAGAAGCAGATCCATTAACCATGTTGGCAGCGGCACCATCATGATCAGCAGAACACCCAGAACACTGGCGGCAAGAAGCACGTCTGTGTTTCGCAGTACCCGCTGCCATGTCAAAGCCATACTTGCCTGCATTGTCTCCAGTTACTCCTTATACAGCGGCGTTCGTCGCCTTCATGCGATAGATTTCGGCCAGAATAATTGCCACGGCCTCAAACAGCTCTTCGGGGATCTCTTCACCGATACTGACACTCTTAAACAAGGATCGGGCCAAAGGCTTGTTTTCACGGATCGGAATACCATTTTCCCGGGCAATTTCCCTGATTTTCTCTGCCACTTTGCCCTTGCCCTTGGCCAGAAGACGGGGGGCTCCGAGCGCCCCCTGCTCATACTTGAGGGCAATGGCGATATGGGTCGGGTTGGTAATCACGACATCAGCCGTGGGCACATCGGCCATCATACGGTTTTTGGCCTGCTCCATCTGAATCTGGCGTATTTTTGCCTTTAACTGGGGATCGCCTTCGCTCTCCTTGTGCTCATCACGAATCTCTTTCTGTGACATCTTCAGAGATTTGGCATGCTCCCAGCGCTGATAGAGCACATCTGCCAGGGCAATAAAAAAGAAGATGAACGCAACCAGCGCCGCAACCTGCATACTGCCACTGACAAGCAACTCCCCGATTGCACCCGGCTCCTGCCGTGTACTGCTTAATGCATGTGGAAACAGATCCACCACCACAACCCAGCATGCCACTGAAATGACACACAGCTTCACAATGGATTTCACAAACTCGGCAAGTGAACGGGTCGAAAAAAGGCGCTTTAGTCCCTTTAGCGGGCTGATTTTTTCAAATTTCGGCTTCAGGGTTTCAAAGGTAAATACCGGGCCGGTAATGAGGAACACCACCAGCATGCCCGCCAGCATAATCGGCACGGCCACCGGCAATACAAGCAGTGCAACATCTGTCATCACGCTGACAAGCAGATTTTGTATGCCTTGCGGGTCTGCAACCAGCTTTACAGCCCCGGAAAGATAGGAGCGGGCCATATCCATACAGACGGAAACCATCCATGCTCCCATCCCTGTGACCGCCAGTGAAGCCAGCAGCAGAAAAGAGAGGGCAGTGGATGGCTCCTTGCTGTTTGGAACCTGCCCCTTCTTACGGGCATCCTCGATCCGCTTCGGGGTTGCCTCTTCGGTTTGTTGGCTTTTATCCTGCTCTTCTGCCATCCGTCAATTTCCTGACACTTTTCTCAGGAGATAGGGAACATCGTGATTCAGGGATAGAAAACCGTCATGAACCAGCGACATGAATGCCGGCAGGGCCAGTGCAAACGTCAGCAAACCAAGCCCTACCGTCAGTGGAAAACTGACAAAAAAGACCTGAATCTGCGGTACGGCACGGGAGATCAGGCCGAGTGCGACATAAACAAAAAAGAGCAGCAGCAACACCGGTGCAACCAGACGAAGTGCCAGCACAAACATCTGTGCTGCAGCATCATTTAACACATCCCATCCGGAAAATGACCACGGTGAGCCAACAGGCAGAATGGTAAAGGACTCGGCCAGGGCAAGAATGAAGGTATGGTGCGCACCCACCGCCAGCCACATCAGCATCGCCAGCATCGACGCAAACTGTGCAACTACGGCGCCCTGTGCTGAAGTGGCAGGGTCAAACACATTGGCAATTGCCATGCCCATCTGGTAACTCATGATCTGACCGGCAAACTGGACGGCTGAAAAGATCAGCTGACCGAGCATGGCCAGAATGGCGGCAATCAGGATCTCCTGTACCCCGAAGAGCATAAACATCACAGGCTCAGGTGAAAACTCCGGCACCCTGGCTGATACCACCGGATAGAGAAGTATGGTCACCAGCGCAATCAGCCCGGCCTTGACCGGCCGGGGAACAAGGTTGTGACCCAGTACCGGGATCAGAATCATCACAGCACTCACCCTGAGAAAGATCAGCATGCCGGCCATAATCTCCTGCATGGACGGAACCGGGAAAGGCATCATTACTGAATCAGGCCCGGAATACTCTCAAACAGCTGGCGGGTAAACGTAACGGCGGTCTCCACAAGCCATGGTGCGGCAATAATCAGCGCTGCAAACACAGCAATGATTTTTGGGACAAAGGTCAGGGTCATCTCCTGAATCTGTGTCACCGCCTGAAACAGTGAGATCACCACACCGACAACCAGCGCAACCAGCAGCATCGGCAGCGACAGCCAGAGTACCATCTCCAGGGCTTTGGTGCCGATATTGATAACCATATCCGGGTTCATAAGCACCGGAATAGCAAAGGCCAGGCCAGTTTGGTTATTACATCTGTAAAAGGCTTCCTGCCTTTTATCTCTCAACGCTTCAGCGGCACATATCCACATACGCTTACGGTCAGACCATGTCTGGCCGCCATCCATCCATGGGTGTATGGTTTATTCTGTATCCCGCTTGAGAATGCGTAACCCATTTGCTCCGAAACCTGTTAACTTAAAATGTTCAAGACCTCATGGGCGAACTTCTCAGGCGAATATGGCTTCTGGATAAAGCCGCTTAGCAGACCTGTCTGCATACCCTCTGTTGCATGATCCACATCATAACCTGATGAGAGAATCAGCTTCACATCCCTGTCAAGCGCATGTAATTGCTGACATAGCTGATCGCCACTCATGCCCGGCATGGTTGCATCGGTAATCACCATATCAATCCTGCGCTCCTCCCGCCGGAACATTTCGAGCGCCTCCTCCCCTGAAGTGGCCGTAATGACGGCATGTCCCAAATCAGTCAGGATCGCCTTGGCAAGTTCCAGAATATCAGCTTCATCATCCACAACCATGATACAGGCTTGTGAATACTCCACTGGCAGAGAGAAATCATGCTCCAGAGGTTCCGCCGATTTATCCACCGCCGGGAATGCCACCCTGATCATGGTGCCTGTTCCCGATTCGCTGTAGATATGCATCGCACCATGATGCGCTTTCACAATACCCATCATGGCACTCATGCCCAGGCCCCGGCCTGTAAACTTGGTTGTGAAGAAGGGTTCAAACACCCGCTCCAGGGTCTCTTCATTCATACCGCAGCCGTGGTCTTTCACCTCAAGATAGACATAGTCGCCCTCTTTTAATGCCTCACCAAGCACACACCTGCTCAGCCACTCCCTCTTCACAACCATCTTGCCGACATCAACCCGGATATCACCGCGCTCATCGCCATAGGCTTCGCCAGCATTGGTAATCAGATTCATAACCACTTGCTGCAGTTGCCCCGTATCCGCCTCAATGGAGGGGAGCTGTTTGCCAAGATGATAATGGATCGTGATATTCTCAGCGACAGAGAGCTCGAGAATGGCGGCAATCTCATGCACCAGTTCCGCAAGATTGACCGGGCGCACCTGAAAATTCCCCTGGCCTGAATAGGCCAGCATCTGGCGGCAGAGATCAGCCGCTCTTTCACTGGCCTTGGCGATGCGTTCGAGATAGGGCGATGCCCCGCTATCGCCATCTCTCATTTTGGCTTCCGCAAGCTTTGCATTACCCATAATGGAGGTGAGAATATTATTGAAATCGTGCGCAATGCCACCAGCCATGACGCCCAGTGACTCCAGCCTCTGGCTATGCTCTATCCTGCTGCGCAGCAGATTCTCTTCGGTAACGTCCTTCATGAAGATGACATGATTAATGACATCACCTGCCTCATTAAATACCGGTGCTATACTTCTGAGCGTACTCTTCTCGCTTCGGTCTTTACAGAGCAAGGGCACCTCCCCCTTCCATACCACGCCCCGGCCGAGTGTTTCAACAATATCATCATACACCTTCTCACCATGCCGACTGCTGCGCAGAATGGTTGCGGATTCTCCCTGAATCTCTGCATCCGAATAACCTGTCATCTCTTCAAAGGCCGGATTCACATGCTCAATCATGCCGTAGGCATCCGTAATCATCAGCCCCTCTGCCGCATAATAAAATGCTGCAGACAACTTCTTCTGTGTCTCTTCGATCTCTTTCCTGGCGGTAATATCGGTACGAATCGCCACATATTTATATGGTACCCCCTTGGCATTCAGAAACGGTACAATGGACGAGGCCACCCAGTAGAAAGTGCCATCCTTCCTTCTGTTTTTGACCTCTCCATGCCATGTCTTGCCTGCTGAAATCGTGCGCCATATCTGCCTGTAGAATGCATCCGAATGGTAGCCCGACTTCAGAATGCGGTGATTCTGGCCAAGCAGTTCCTGTTGCGTATAACCGCTGATTTCACAGAACTTCTGATTAGCATAGGTAATATCACCTTTCTGGTCTGTCACCGCAACAATGGCATGCTCGTCCAGTGCAAACTTCTGATACTGAAGTTCGGCATTGGCCTCCCGAAGCTCTGTTGCCGCCTGCTGCAGGCGATACATGATGAGGCCGGCATACAACACAAGCAGTGCTGAAAAGAGAAACATTGCCAGACGATATCGCTCACTGATCTTCATCCGGCTGTCATGATAGCGTTCATACGCCAGCAGCAGGGCTTCATTGTTCTCATCGATTCCACAGTGAATAAACGCCTGCATGCCCGCTCTTAAACCCTCATCACTTCTGATTATCAGGCGCAGGTGTTTTGCAAGGAGTAGAAGGCCCTGCTGCTCCAGTTCATCTACATAACCCTCAAGATGCTTAAGATTCACTCTTTCAGGCACAGCAACTGACCGTAGCAATTCAGTATGAATATGTGTCAGAAGGGGAGTCAACTCCGGCCTTCCCTCTGCTGCATCCGAGGTGGCAACAGAGAAGTATCGGAGTGAATTCCTGAAGATTGCATTATTCCGTTTAAAGCGATCCAGAGATGATTTCTGGACAAGAACCGACCTCTCCAGCGCCGCCAGATGTGGCGCCAGCTCCGGTATCGTTTCCATATACGGTTTAAGGCGGTGCAGTATTCTGTCAAGCTTTTCCGAACCACGGGCGAGAGAATCATAATGCTGCAGCAACCCCTCTTTCAGCCTTAGTACATCCCGCTCCATGGCGGAGTCTGTTTCACTGATCTCCTGCAGCCATGAGGTGACACGGTAGAGTGTTTCATGGCTCGTTTGGTGAGACTTCAGAAACAGGACGACCAATACGGCTGAGAGCAGCAGAACAAGCACCCCCTCCTTTATGCCAAACCTGGTCAATGTTCCGGCTCCAGTGATTTGCCCTTATACTCCCCGGCCAGTGTATGCAAAAATTTGACAATCAGACTGATGTCAGCATCCGGAATTTCACGGCCCAGCTGATATTTCGCCATCACCTTGATCGCATCTTCCAGTTTTTCCCTGCTGCCATCGTGAAAGTAGGGAGCTGTCAGCGTGACCAGCCGCAGTGAAGGCACCTTGAACACATGCCGGTCCTCTTCAAGACCGGTGACATTGTACCTGCCGTAATCGGCCTCGGTGATATTGCCGCGATCCCTGAAATAGTCCCCCATCACACCAAATACCTGATACATATTGCCGCCAACACTGGCACCCTGATGACAGGCAACACAGCCATACTCCCTGAAAAGGGTATAGCCCGTTTTTTCATCATTACTGATGGCGCTCTCATCACCATACAGGTAACGATCAAAGCGGCCATTCGGTGTGATCAGTGAGCGCTCAAACTCAACAATGGCATTTTTGATATTTTCAGATGTCAGGCCATCCTGATAGATTGCCCTGAAATCTGCCCGGTACTGTTTGTCCGCAGAAAGCTTCTGTATGATCTTTGACCAGCCGGAATCCATCTCCTTCTCGGCATGAACCGCCTCCTCAATCTGTGCTTCAAGTGTTGCCGCCCGGCCATCCCAGAACTGTGCAAAACTCAGGCCGCTGTTAAAAACAGTGGGTGTATTAACCTGGCCTTCACCTTCCCCTGCGCCAAAAGAGTACCGGGTTCCGTCCACACCGCCCTGCTCCAGCAGGTGGCAGTGGGCGCAACTGATGCTGTTATCACCGGATAGGCGTTTGTCATGAAAAAGGCGTTCACCCAGCGCCACTTTACGCTCATCCACCTGAACGGTTTGCACAATGGGCCGGATCGGCTCGGCAGAAAGGTCAACCGCCTCTGCATACGCCATTGATGCCATGGCAGGCAGCACAAGGGAGACTAGTCCAACAACCACTCCTTTCATGGCAAAACACTTCTGATCGCCTTCGACTTTCAAACTACAGCTTGAAACTTTGAAGCAGAGAGGCCGTTAACAGATGCCAACCATCCACCAGTACGAACAGAATAATCTTCAACGGCAGTGAAATCATCACCGGCGGCAACATCATCATGCCCATACTCATCAGCACGCTGGCCACCACCAGATCAAGTACGACAAAGGGAATATAGATCAGAAAGCCAATCTCAAACGCTGTCCGAAGCTCGCTGATAACAAAGGCGGGAATCAAAACATGCATCGGTGTCTCCTCGGCACGCTCCGGTCTCTCCATGTGGGCGGCACCGATAAAGAGCAGCAGATCATCTTCACGGGTCTGTTTGAGCATGAAGCTGCGCAGCGGCGCTATCGCCTTCTCCATGGCATCCGCCTGCCTGATCTCTTCATTGAGGTAGGGAGTCAGCGCTTCGGCATCAATCTTATTCCAAACCGGCATCATGATAAAAACAGTCATGAAAAGTGCCAGGCCAACCAGAATCTGGGTTGGCGGACTCTGCTGTGTGCCGAGTGCCTGACGCAGAAAAGCAAAAACAATCAGAATGCGGGTAAATGATGTCATCATCACCAGAATGGATGGCGCCAATGCCAGCACCGTCAAAAAAGCGATAATCTTCAACCCGGTAAACCAGTCGTCCGGATCCTCGGAATCACCCAGACTGATTGAAAGAGTCGGGATATCGGCAGCTTCCGCCATGCCCGAGAAGAGCAACAACAGCGGCAGCAACATGAAGGGCAAGCTAAATCTCCGCAGCATCAGTTGGCCTCGCATTGTTATGATCCGGAGCGGGATCGGTACGCACAGCATCGGAAATTGTTGACATCCCTGCCGGTGACAGCCCCAGCAGATAGCGCCTTCCACCATGCTCCACCTCTACAAGTGTGTGGCGTGTATCAATAGCCAGGCGCTGTACGACCCGCATCGCCACCTCGCCCTGGGGCAACTGCCTAAACTGAAGCTTGCGAAACCCCCAAACCAGTACTGCAAACAGCGCCAATACCAGCGCCAGGGCCGCCACGGACTGCAACATCAGAATGAAAAAGTTATCCTGCATAATTGGCTCCGGAAATTAACCCAGACTGCGGATTCTTTCGCCGGGCGGAACAACCTCCACTACACGCACACCGAGCTTGCCATCTGCCGAAACCACCTCACCACGTGCAAAAACACGTCCGTTGGCAAGAATTTCCACTTCAGCGTTGGCCTCTTTTTTCAGATCAACCACCATGCCTCGATGAAGTCGTGCAACAGCATGCAACGGCAGCTCTACACGGCCCAGTTCAACACTGATATCAAGTGGAACATGCATAATTGCCTCAAGATTCGGCTTCTGGCCGCCTGCTGCTCTTTCCGGAGTTGCCGCCTCTTTCGCACCATCACTCATGATGCACCTCCTTGATCAATCTCATTCATAATTTCAATGGCAAGCCTGCCCTCCTGACTACCCGCCCGGACATCAAACATCGGCATGGAACCTGCCCATAACACTGCCGGCTCCTGCTCACCCTTGCTTAACGGCAACAGATCACCCGGTGACAACTTCAGAAAGTGTGCAATATCCATACTGCACCTCCCTAACACCACACGCAGTGGCAAAGGTACAGACTCCATGGCTCTTCTCATATCAGCTTCCCACTCCTCATCAACAGCAATAGCATCGTCACTGACTGTTGAGCGAAGATTATCCAGAATGGGTTCCAGGAAAGGACGTGGATAATGTAGAGAGAAGATGCCTTTTAACGCCTCATCCAACTTGATTTCAAAATCCATGCTGAAACAGCTGTCGCCGGACCCTGCCACCGAAAGAAACTGGGGATCGGTATCGAGCTTGAACAGCTCAAAGTCCATCCCATGAACCGGACCCCATGCCTCTTCAAGCAGCTTCTCCAGACTCTTGGCAATACGTTCCGATAACCGCTGTTCAACCGGAGAGAGAGATTCATAGGACTCGCCATAGGCTTCACCTGTTCCTCCCAGCATGGCATCAACATAGGCAACAATAAGATGAGTATCGAACGTCACCATCATCCGGCCGTGGCCTTCAACAGCATAGGCAAAATAGACCCGGGGCGTCGTTTCAGTGATAATCTCCAGATACTTTTTCTGAGACATCTCATGAGTGGATGTTGTTATCTCCCGCTTAAACAGATCACTCCAGTGCTCATTCAGCGCCTCCACCAGACGCTCCTGTACATTAACAAAGAGCGGATACCTGCCGGGGCCGTTATGATCATCACCACTGCTGAAATCATAGACTTCAACCGATTCCGGCTGTGGCAACGGCGGCAGTGTTGCAAACATCGCTTCGGCCTGTTCATCCGGAGCCATGCTGGCCATCAATGCATCGATCTCCTCCGGATCAAGTACCGGCTTAGCCTCACCGGTCATCTGCTGGCTGTCTGCACCTTCACTGCTCATTGCGATACAAAGTCCGTGAAATAGAGGTTTTTGATCGGTTTGCCGCCCAGCAGCTTGTTCAAACGGTAGGTCAGATCTTCCTTAAGCGCATATTTGCCCTGCGGCGTCCGGATCTCCTCAAACTTTTTGCTCGAAAGTTCGGTAATGACAAGATCCATCACCTTCACCATATTGGCTTCAATCCTGGCCTGAGCCTCTTCATTACGCACTTCAAGCTTGATTTTGGCACGCAGAAACTTGCTGTCCTCAACATCCGCAAGGTTGACCGTGATATCTTCAATCTCCATGAAAATCGGAGGTGCATTGGGATCTTCCTCTTCTGCCTCGGGAATCTTTGTCTCTTCAGTCTGAACCGTTTCAGGCGCATCAGCTTGACCGGACTGATCCATCTGCACCATTTTCCAGGCAATAAAACCACCTACTGCCAATACCAGCACCAACAGCACCAGATTAATGATCGGCAACAGGCCACCTGAAGATTTACTTGCTTCTTTATCTGCTGCTTCGTCAGCCATTTTTGTTCCTCCTGTCTGCTATGGGACTCCATTTGCAATCCCATTCAGGCTTTATTTGTATACGACGATCTCGACACGCCTGTTTCTTTCACGTCCAAATGGCGTTGCATCGGTTGAAATAGGCCTTGATGGGCCATATCCAGCCAGTGACAGCCTGCTCGGACTTACACCTGCTTCCTCCAGGATATGCAAGACTGATGCCGCTCTGGCCAGAGTCAGGCTCCACGGATCCGGATAATCACTGTTTTCAGCCACGCCACGGTTATCAGCATGGCCGTTTATGCCGATTTTCCCTGGCACGGTTGCCAGCATTTTTGCCAGACGTTTCAGGGCCTGAATATGCTCCGCTTTCAGTTCAGCAGAACCTTCATCAAAGAGTACCGAATCACTGATTCGGAGATAGAGGCGATCCCTGATGATAACCGATTTCACCTTATGCTTAAGTGTGCTGTTTTTCAGAACCACACGACTGTTTTGCCGCATGGCAAGCATCAGTTCGCGTGGTGTTACAATCTTCTGTATCTCCATCGGTGGAATAATTTGCAGCTCCGTTTTCTGGCCTGCATTCAATACCGACACCGCTTTCTGAAAATAGGTGGAGATATCCTGCAGACCTGTTTTATCCAGTGTCGACATCGATACAAGAAGAATGAAAAAGGTCAGCATCAGGCTTACCAGATCTGCAAATGTCGTCATCCATGCTTCCGGATTCGGCTTATACTCAACAGGATATTTTTTTTTCCGCCTGGCCATCAGAAGCCCTTCGGCGGCGTCACTGCCGGACGATGCAGCAGTTTAAATGAACCGCTTTCCTGACTCTCGGGTCTGGCTGTAACCGGACGGAATTTCAGAACAATCTCAACCCTGCGGCTCATATCGGGATTATTCGCAACAGGGTGCATCCCTCCCATGCCCGCCGCGATCATGATGCCGTTCGGAATGCCCCGTTCAGCAAGAGCATGAAAAACACTCATGGCGCGTGCAGCAGATAGTTCCCAGTTAGACTGATAGAGAGAACCACGGGTGGGTGTGGCATCGGTATGCCCTTCGATACGAATCTCGATCACTTCAGGGCGACGGAAAATATCTGCCAGACTGTCCATCAGCGGCATCATTGCAGGCGTAATTTCCACCTGACCCGGTGCAAAGACGATCCTCTCGGGAAAACGGACACGTACCTTGTCTTTATCCAGAGGCAGTACATGCAGATCATCATCCAGCCCCAGCATCTTGGCAACTTCCGTCAATTCTTTGGCGGTCCGCTTGGGTGCGGTTCTGCCATCAACAATCTCGTGTGTCGGCATGGCCGGCCCCTGTCCCCTGGAGAGGTTGGCGCCTTTGGGAAGCGGACTGAAAGTACCCGCCAGTGAGCCAAGGGCAGCCAGACGCTTCTCTTCGACAATCACGGCAAGGGATGTCAACAGAATAAAAAAAGCCAGCATCTGCATCATCAGTTCGAGAAACAGTGCAGCCCCGATATCCTTGGGGGGATCTATCGGATCCGGTTTCTTCTCTCGTTTGGCCACAGCTATTTCCGATTACAGTCAGTGAATCCGGATCAATCAAATGCAGAACGACGCTCTTTCGGCGGCAGATAACCGAGAAGTTTCTGCTCCATAACGCGTGGATTCTCTCCGGCAACAAGTGACTGGATACCGGTCAGGATAATTTCATGAATAAGAAGCTCCTCCTGGCTCCGGGCTTTCAATTTACCCGCCATGGGAAGGAATATGATATTGGCCATCAACGCGCCGTAAAACGTGGTTAACAGTGCAATCGACATGGATGGGCCGATAGATGACGGGTCTGACATATTCTGAAGCATCAGCACCAGCCCCACCAGTGTGCCGATCATACCCATGGAGGGAGAAAATGTGCCGAGTGCTGTCAGCATATCCGCACCTTTGGTATGGCGACTGCTCACCTTGTCCATCTCCATATAGAGAATATCCTCAATGTCATTGGGCTCCTGACCATCAATGGCCATCTGCAGGCCTTTGGCCATAAACTGGTTTTCAATCTCACCAACTTTACTCTCAAGTGCCAGGATGCCGTCCTTACGCACCACCTGAGCCAGTTCAACCAGTTCAGCAATCACATCCTGGCCCGCATCAACTTTGTACATGAAGGTTTTCAGAATGATACCAATCAATCCAATCACATTGCTCAACGGGTAAGCAATCATGATCACACCAAACGTACCACCCACCACAATCATGATGGATGGCGGATCAATAAAACTCGGCAGACCGCTGCCGATAGCGAACATAACCAGGCCGAATGCAGTAACAATACCGATAAGTGTTGCGATATCCACGGATCCCTCCTAGAGAAGAAGCTAAATCGTTTTATTTCTAAAAGGATCTTTAGCAAGAAGCGTGCTAATTGCCTTTTAAGCTAAAAGCAGGAGTTAAAACTGACTCTACAATGAAAAAAAAGCGCAGAAAGATAACTCCCCCAGCGCCTTCTCATATCAGAGCAGTGAGCGACAGGAGATGATTCTCCTGTCGCTTATCCAGGCCTGTTATGGCCCGAATTACCGCTTGATCTGCATCAGTGAAGAGAGCATCTGATCAGTTGTCATGATGGTTTTCGAATTTGCCTCATAACCACGCTGAACCACGATCAGCTTCACAAACTCGCCGGCAAGATCCACGTTGGACTGCTCCAGACCGTAGGGTGTAATGGAACCCATACCACCATTGCCCGGCTTCTCCATTACCGGTGTGCCGGATGCAATGGTCTCCTGCTTCAGGTTGTTACCCACACTGGTCAGCACCGAATCATTCGGAAAATTGGCAAGCGCCACCTGATAAAGTGAGCGCCGCTGACCATTGGTGAATACGCCAAAGATTCGTCCTGTAGAGTCTGTCTCCAGACGGTCCAGGAAACCGGAGGTGAAGCCGTCTCGCGTCATCTGGCGGGTTGCAAACGAGCCGGCCATCTGCACCGTACCGTCCAGACCTGTACCGGTTACCCCCTGCTGGTCAGTGCCGGTTGCATTACCAAAGTTGAAACTGACTGTGCTGGGCGCCGCACTTTGCCACGGGAATGAGATACCGGGGCCGATTTCCGTGACCAGTTCTCCATTAGTGCCGAACACCAGCTGATTACCGGTCGGATTGGTTAAGACGTTGCCCGCAGTCAGGTTAATACCCGTTGTTGTAACGGCAGCAGTCAGAGTGAGTGAACCACCCACTGCGGACCCCACCGTCTGCCCGGCTGTCACCAGCGTACCATTGAGTGTGACATTGGTATCAAAGGTCGTATCGGCAGAAATCTGCGTGCCAACTGGAAGGGTGGCAGGCAGTGCCGGATTGGTCGTGTTAAAGTTGGTTAACGGATCACCAATAATGGTCTGTGTACCCGGCGTGCCACCTGCCACTTCGGCCCCATCCACACCGGCATGCCATGTCCAGTTATTGGCGGCTGTCTTGATGAAGTAGAGGCTTACCGCATGCGTCTGACCGAGAGAGTCATACACATTCACTTCGGTTTTGTAGTGATAGGTAGCTGCATTATTGGGATCAAATGCAGTACCGGCAGGAAACGGAATGGCGTTGGAATCCAGGCTTACACCCGGGCTCACATTGGTTGTTGCCTGAGCCTCAGCAGCCAGATTGGCAAAGGTAATATCGGTTATATTGCCGATTGCCTGGCCGGCATCATTGGTTGCCCAACCCTGAACGATAAAGCCCTGGCCATCAATCAGATTGGCGTCCTTGTCCAGGAAGAATGCGCCAGCACGGGTATAATATGTAGTATCGCTGGCCGGGTCTCTTAAGGCAAACATACCGTTACCGTTGATTGCCATATCGGTCGGACTGGTTGTATTCTGGATCGAACCCTGCTGTTGATCACGGGTAATCTGGCCAATCCGGACACCGTTACCTACCTGGTTGGCAATGTTCGAACGCGTCACACCCACGGTCTGGGATAACACATCCGAAAACACCACATTCTGGCTCTTGAAACCCAGAGAGTTCACATTGGCAATGTTGTCGCCAATGACTCGTACGGCCTCACCAAATGCTGAAAGACCACTGGATCCTGTGAATAGTGCATTATAAATACCCATTTTTTTCTCCTTTTATAGTTAAATCCTGAGGATGCCCCGATATACTCAGGGTATCCGTGCAACCCTCGGACGGGCTGCCTAAATCATGGACGGAGGCAAAACTGCGCTTTTGCCTCCGCATACTTCAAAGTCGGATCTCAACAACATCCGATATGTCTGCGGGCACACCACCCACAATCAATTGCACCCCGTTTGCTGTCATGCGAACCGCATCCACCACGCCGGAACGCTGAACTGTTGCAGGGATATTCACTCCCCCTGCATCTGAAGCCATCACTTCAATGGTATAATTGCCGGGCTGCGCCTGCGTACCGCTATCCGTCAAACCATCCCAGCTCAACTGATGCTCCCCTGCTCCCAATGGCCCCAATGCCATGGTGCGTACCGGCACTCCGGCTTCATCCATCAGAACGATATAGGTCTGGCTGGAGTTTCCGGCCAGGTTGACCGAGAAATTCTCACTGCCGCCGCCATGCTGGATGGTGTTCTGCTCCAGTATAACAGTGCGGCCAAGATAGCTGGCCGATGAACCGGAGATATCCCCGCCATTCAGGCCGCCACCGGCAACCAGCTCTTCAAGCAGCTTATTGGTATTGATCTGCTGCTCCACCATATTGAAACGTGCCAGTTGGGCAGACATTTCGGTCGGATCACTTGGATTCATCGGATCCTGATGCTCCATCTGCGCCACCAGCAGTTTGAGAAACACCTCCTTGCTGCCGATATCCTGCTGCATCCCTGTTGCCTGTTTGGCAGGTCCGAGTGCCGGTGCTGTTACTTCCAAAGGCATACTCTCCTCCTACGCCAGAATACTTATCCGGCCATTGCCGGCGGTATTTATACCAAACTGCACGGACGACCCATCCTGCTCCTCACCCGGTACTCCATTAAGACTGGAAAATTCACTGAAAGGGCTATGTCCGGCCCCCGACGAATCACCCTGCCCGCCCTGTGAATGCATATTCATGGAGAAGTGACCCAGATCGAGTCCCTGCTGTGCCAAAGCCTGACGCAACTGTGGCAGATGCTGCTCAAGCACCTGTCTTGACAGGGCCTGATCGACGGTAAAGTGAACCTGCAACTGCTTGCCGACATCGCTCTGCAACGTCACATGCACCTTGCCCAGATGTGCCGGCTCAAGATGCAGTTCAAGCTTCATGGCACCATCTTTTGCCGAACGGGCAATCTCCAGCATCACATCGGCAGGCTTGTGGGTCTGCGCTGTTTTATAATTCATATGTGCCGAGAAGTCGGTACCGCGAGAACCCTTTGGATCACTCTTCAGGCTGTCAGTCAGCAATGCCTCCGCTTGTTGATTGCCAGCGCCCATATCCTGCTGCGATGTTCCGGAGCCGGATTCACTGCCATGTACAACAACCTTTTCCAGACCGCCCGCCTGTGGCTGATTAGGCTGCACCTGCTGTGACTGTGTAACTGTCTTTACCCTGTCCTGAACTGCCGCTTTGACCGGCAGTTCCACTTGTTCACTTTGAATGCCTGCAGTATTGTGACTGTTACGGGTGACATCCTCCTGCACCTGAACCCGTAGCGTCTGCCCCCTTACAGTCTGCTCATCAGGCAGAACGCCTGCGGCCAGTTGATTAAATGTGGAAACATTGCCGCCTTGCAATGACTTAGCGGTCTCGTGAGGCATTTCATCTGAAGCTTTTGTAACAGAGACATCCGCTACGCTTTTCAGCGCTATAGCGGCCTCCTGCCCGGCGGGCATGGCACTTTTTTCAGCCGCAGAGGATAAACCTGTCAAAGACGACCTGAGAGATTTCATTTCCGATGCAGCGGTAACAGCTTTTTCGGTTCCTGAAGGAAATCCATCGCCTGAATGATTGGTCTTGATGCCTTCGGACTCTCCTTCAGATACAATGCTCTTTTCAAATGCGGGCCGACCAGCCAAAAATGCTCCGATGACCCTGCTATCAACAGGCTTTTCGCCTGAACGATCCATAGCACCTTTGAAGGGATCAGAAGAGTGCTTTTCGGACAATCCCTTCACACGTTCCTGTGCAGAAAAAACAGCCTCCTTGTGAGGCGTGACATGATCCGCCTTGCCGGCAAATACCTCTCCCGGCCCGACCAATAAATGCTCTTTAGATGCCTCCCCTGACTGAGAACCGTTTTCACCATCGATTGCTGCGAGCAGCTGCTCTTTCAGATCATTTCGTGACAGCAGCGCCTCTGATCCGGATAACATCAGCTTCCCCAGACCTGATTCAACCGCTTTCCGGCTTCTTCCGGATGGCTCAGCCGATGCTGATCTGATCACCGTAGCTGCTCCATCTTCGGCTGCGGCCTTTTTACCTGCAGCACCAATGATAGAAGCCGGGCCGATAGCTGGAACAGCCGAAGCTGCCGGCATCTTGCCGCTCTTCTGCATCTGCGCCTGGAATGCAGCAAGGAACCTGGCGAACAGTCCGCCCTTCATACCGCCTTTGCCTTTCAGCCCCGCAAGGCCTGCAATGGCTGCCTTTGTGTTTACTGTCGGTTCAATCATGCCCTCTATACAGCATGGGCGGTGCCAAACAGTTATATATTATTTATCAACAGGTTAGGTGGTTTTCATTCCCCTGAAGAGAGGCAGATATTTCCCCTCATGAGGAAATATCTGCCGCGATCACAATCAATTCGGCAATTTCTTCCCGATAGTCCAGCCACGAACGGCGTGAAACAGGATTGCCAAACGCATTAATAATAATTTGATGCTGACGCAGGCAGCTATAATCCTCATAGCGAGGGAACATCTGCCTGATATTATCCTGCAACGGGTCATTCCATACAAACGGCTTATTCAGACGATAACCGATCCACACATAACCCTGTTCAAGAAGATTGGCATAGAGTGTGGAGGGATCTTCAGGCAGTTCACCTTCGACAATGAGCGTCTCCAGATTCATGAAATCATCCTGACCGACATCGCCCATCAGGTCATCAATGCAATGCCTGAGGGTACGCTGCATTTCATAAATTTCAGGATTCTCAGAGGCATACATATGATAGCTCGTATGTGCTACATAGGTACCATAAAATTCATTGGGAACAACAATATGAATCTCTGTCGGCATGGTGAAGCGATCCAGTTCATCCTGAAGCAGTCTTGCTTCACCCCTGCGATTCAGAACCGGGAAGATATCAGGTGTGGCACCGGACTCTTTAATAATGGTAATCATATGCGAAAGCGTGGTTGCAATCACGGCATATGGATCTGTTTTCATATGTACTGGATGGGAGAGAATAATCTGATCCATGCCATCTATATAGTCCCGAAGCGGATTCATGTTGGAATAGTTCCAGCACTCAAGTGTCACGTTGATACGCTCACAGGCGCCATCCATGGAGCCAATCCGCCGTTTCAGATAAGCAAGCTGATCCTCACGCTCTGCTTCAGTAAGATCATCAATCATACGCACATTTAATGTGTCATATTCATCAAGAAGACGCTTCAACAACAGCGGAAGGCTGCCGATCCAGCCCATGATCAGCAGATTCAGCGTCCTGGCTGTCTCCCGCCTCCTGAAGCTTGGTGCGCTGCTATTTTCATGCCCGTCATGCCCGGACTTGCCCCGCCTCTCATAATGACGGATGACATAGTGCAACTCATCGTAAAGTGCATTCTGATCCAGTGCAACACCTAAAACAGCCGTAATTTTCTGTGGATAATCCAGGGCGTTAAGCTCATACAGCGGGTATCCTGTGCCCTTCTCATTCGCGACTCCTACCATCGTTACGCCACGGCCAACCAACTGTGCGGCCACATCAAAAAGCGGTGCCTGCCATTTACCATTGGGCATTGAGATCATCACCTCATCACCATCAAGTGTCAGTTCGCAGCACCACTCAGCAATCTGCAGGGCAGAATCCTCTGTCCTTTCCGGAATCATCAGTCGGCCCATCACCTGATCAAAATCCTTATAGTTCAGGATATTTTTGAACATGTTTGCCCGGAAATCCGCCTGTGACAATACAACGGTAGGCTTATTGTAAAAACCGGTATTATCCCAGCCCACCTGCAGAAGATGCCGGTGGGAATCCAGCCTCGGATGAGCCATACCCGGCATAGTGTAGTTCAGATAAATATTCGGATTCACTTTGCGAATGGCCAGCAGCTTGAAAAAGTTCTGGGCCAGGCTCTCCGCCTCCGAATCACTGTCCGTAGCATTCACAATCGCCTGCCGGGCAACACCAAGGTTTACCCGTTTCAGCGAAGCAACTTCCTGCAGATTGCCCCAGCGATAGGAGACCCATTTTTCAGACAACAGATCATGTGGTGCCTCATTTGCCTCGCCCAGCAGAACCAGTTTGAGCTTGGTAAAGCTCCGTTCGGCAATAATACGGAGCTGGGAAATCACATAAGGCGAAACACTGTTCCAGCCGATCATCACCATATGGTTGGCAAAGTTAAGCCGCTCATTTCTGAGTTTAATCATCAATTCAGAAACAATACTGGCACCGATACCGATGAAGAATGCCAATACAAACAGGCCGATCACAATCGACATGACGGAAATAACAATAAGAGGATTACTTTCCGGGTAAAAGACCGTATTGCCGGGATCTGTCAGAATACGGAAGGTAAACCAGATGCGTGCCAGCATCGTATGATCTTCCGGCCCCATCCGGCCATCCTGGGTATAATCAAATTCACCAATCAGGTACTGGGTAACCACACCACCACCAATCGACATCACGGCAAGGAGCAGTACAATCAGGTTAATCTCCTGAAAATATTGCCCCTCATGCATCACATCGCGAAGATTACGGACAATGACCAGCCACGGCCTGAGCAGACGCACCAGACGCAGCATTCTCAAGGCGCCGCCATAAGGAATAATGGCCAGCATGGGAACCATCACAATAGTTGCAACCACATCAACCCACCAGTAGATCCACTCCATGGTCTGTTCCTGCTTGGAGGTATGCTGTTTCATGCTTTGCAGAATCAGAAAACGGACCATCAGTTCGACAGTAAAAAAGATAATCACAACCCATAGCATTGTGCCCTCAGAAAAGAAGGAGAGCAGCACCACCAGTGAAATAAACATGCCGTAAGTCGGTGAATACATGGCGCTCTGCAGATCAATATAACGGAATGCTCGCAGTGTACGCATCAGATAGAACGCCCGGAACAGACGCACAACCGTGGCATTCTCGGCAGCAACCCGGAGATCAAAGGCCGTAATCAGCAGCGAGGCGATACCGATGACATCCAGCACCAGAAACAGCATGTCCATTTTCCGGTTCAGGGAGGTACGATAGGGGTTGGTCTTTATTTTGTGCCGCATAATGGCAACACGCATGGCAAACTCGACCGAGAAAAAAGCAAACAGGGCAATAGCCAAAATCTGGTGATGAGTAAATGAGAGGGCAATCAGACCAATCATCAAAAATGCAAAACGCGGATGCATCAGCACCCACTCCAGATGATGGTAAATGAGCGGTTTGTCTAATGTACCTCTTTTCATGGACGATCCTCTTCCATGAAGGCGCTATGCGTCATGGCCCGACTTTACTGATCTGTTTTGTAAGTGCATGGCTGATGATTACAGCCTTTTCCGGCGGCAGGAATGAGAGGATTTTCCCCACCTGCTTCTCATTCATACGTGAGAACATCTTCACAACTGTTACCAGTTCCATCTGGGCAATCACCGGTGCCGCCTTCTCGGCCTTCATGCCTTCATAGACAGCAGTCAGGCGTTTGATCTTCTTGGATTTGATGCTCTCTTCCTGCTGCAGAAGATCCTGAATACGCGTCTCAAGCTGCTCCAGTTCGGTAATACGTTCGGCGGCCTTTCTTTCCGCCGCTTCGGCTTCTTTCTCACGCTCGCTTAATGACTTTTCCATCTCGGCAAGCTTTTCACGTGTTGCCCGCAGAGACTCAAGCAGTTCGCGTTCAGCCGGTGCACTGAATGACTCTTCTGCAATCGTCATGGAAGCGGCCGCTTCTGCTGATGGAATCAGCTGGTCGCCCAGAACCTGCATAGTCGCCGCACCATTGGCGGCAAGGCTATCCATTAACACTACTGTGTCTGACTGCTGCTCCTGTTCGGTAGCAGCGAGACGGGCTTCCGAGCGTTGCATAAAAGAGAATCCGGTTTTTACAACAGCAATGGATGTTACCAGTATCAGCAGTGACGGCAGAAGAAGACGTCTCATCGGCCATGCAACTCCCGGCTGCTGCGTGCTGCACACATATCATCCAGCTGCTGCTGTACCCTGCGCTCCTGCAAACGCCGCTCTTTTTTGGCAGCCTCACCCTGCATCTTTTCATGCACCCTGTTTTTCCTGTTGGCGACAATCCAGCCCTGTAGCAGGCTCTGCTCCTGCTCGTGAACCTTCTCCAGAGCCGACCTGATTTTCACAATACGCTCATGCTGTTCATTCATCGCCGCTTCCATCATCATCAGCATGGAAGCCTGGGTCCCGCCTTTTAATACCTGCTCGCGCTGTTGCTCCAGCTGAGCCATGTAAACCATCACCTCTTCACATCTGGCCTGAAGCTCCTGACGCCTGGCAGCCATGGCGCTCAACGCCTCCTCCGCCCTGTTGCGTTCATGATTTGCCAGCTTGGCCAAAATCTCATGGGGTGACAAACTCATCCTGCTGCTCCTGTCATCTGTTCAGTCGCAGATGCGGCTGACATCAACTGTAGTAGCATTTCCTGTGAGCGTTCCCGGTCACTCCTTTCATGGGAGCCCTGCTGGAGGAATTGTCGGATTTGAGGCATACGGGCAATCACCTGGTCCAGCTCAGGATTTGTTCCCTTTTCATATGCGCCCATATTGATCATATCCTCCATTCGCTCATACAGTGCCAAATCCTTACGCAAGGATCGTGCCGCATTGAGCAGCTCCGGTCGGGCCAGTTGGTTTTCCAGTCGACTGATGCTTCTTAGAAGATTGATGGCCGGATAGTGCCCCTGCTCTGCCAGCCGCCGCTCAAGCACGGCATGGCCATCGAGAATGGCCATGGCAGCGTCGGCCACCGGATCGGCAGAGAGATCATCTCCCTCCACAAGAACCGTATAAAGCGCACTAATATCACCGTTGCTTTCACCGGGGCCGGCACGTTCAAGCAGCTCTGCCAAAGCAGTAAAACATGAAGGTGTATAACCCTTGCTGGCCGGCGGCTCTCCCATCATCAGTCCGATCTCACGCTGGGCCTGTGCAAAACGGGTCAGACTGTCCATCATCAACAGGACACACTTACCACGTTCACGAAAGGCCTCGGCAATGGTGGTGGCAAGCAGTGCAGCGCGCACACGTACCACAGGTGGCATATCCGATGTCGCAACAATAACAATACTATGTTTCAGAGCCTCTTCACCCAGTGACAGATCCAGGAACTCTTTGACCTCCCGACTTCGTTCGCCCACCAGTGCAATCACATTAACCTCTGCATCCGAGTTTCTGGCCAGCATCCCCATCAGCATACTCTTGCCAACACCGGCTCCGGCAAACAGCCCCATCCGTTGCCCCCAGCCCATCGGCAGGCAGGCATCCATGACACGAACACCAAGCTGCATCTGGGTGTCAATAACATGACGGGTATAGGGATTCAGTGGCTTGCCGTGCAGCGGTAACGACACGCCTGCAGGCGATATCGGCCTGCCGTCAATCGGCTCACCCAATGCATTCATCACCCTGCCCAGAAGATGCTCGCCAACCTGTACCGAGGGCGGGACAGCACGTGGGCATACTGCATCACCCGGTGCCATCCCACGCGTGCTTCCGACCGGCATCAGCAGCGTCTGCTCATCCCGGAATCCCACCACCTCAGCTTCAATCACGCTTCCCGAAGCACACTCAATATCACAGGCATAACCGATGCTGGTCTGCAGCCCGGAGGCCTCAATCATCGGACCCAGAACTTTATGAATACGGCCGCGAACCGGATATGGGTTTCTATGCCTGACCGCCTCAAAAAGAGCGGTGCGTCGCCCTGCTTCCCATAGCGGGCTTTCCGGCTTGCCACTCATGATCTGTCCGGATGTTCAGCACCCTTTCCATCCCTGTCCGGACAGACGGAGCCACTGTGCAGTGTCATACGGATATGCTGGATGCTGTCTGCCACCGCCCCGACCGGATCAATCAATGCATCCTGATGTTGTGATACAAGACGGCATGTGCCCTGGGCAATCGCCGGATCGACATAGAGCCTCCAGTCGGGACGCTCTTCCTGCAGCAAGCGTTCAAAG
>CAZLJF010000002.1:0-73400 GCA_964559845.1 uncultured Zetaproteobacteria bacterium
TTCGCGGACGCTTCCACTGGATGGTAGATGGATGTTTTTGAGGAGGCTCTAATTACTTGACCATATTACCAGAGTAATATACTCTGATAAAATCGTTTATATTCTTATTTGGATTTATTATCTCAGCCAAAAGGGAATTAAAAGAGTTTGATCACGCAGGATCATCCCAACCATTTCGTCCACAAGGAGAAGATTATGGCCAGTAAAACTATGAAAGTTATTGCAAGAGTAACTGCAAATCCTGATAAGCTTGAAGAAATAGAGTCCCTTTTATTAGGCCTCCTTGAACCAACGCGCAAGGAGAATGGCTGTATCAGTAATCAACTGTTCCAAAATATTGCCGACCCTACTGATTTCACATTTATTGAGGAGTGGAAAAGCGGCAATTCTGTTGATCTTCATATGGCAACGGCCCATGTACAAGATGCCTTATCTCGGGCAGCCCCATTGCTTACGGAAGAACCGGATATCCGCCGTTATACGGCGATTGGATAACAACCATTAAGGTATAGGAATTAACCAACCTACATTATGCCAGTTTATCATCGGCAATGTGATAATGCGGATCTTCCTTAATATTAATCTCGACCAGATCCCCGGCCTTTTCAAGCAACTGTCTGCACTCGGCACTTAAGTGGCGCAGATGCAGGTTCTTGCCTGCCCTGGTATATTTTTCTGCCAGATTATCAATCGCCTCAATGGCCGAATGATCCGCCACCCGGGAGAAGGCAAAATCGATGATCACCTCATCCGGGTCATTTTTCGGATCAAAAAGCTCGCCAAATCTGTGAACCGATGCAAAAAAGAGTGGCCCATGAATTTCGTACACTCTTTCACCACTCTCAAGATCTTTCGGAATCACGTAGATATGTTTGGCGTTTTTCCATGCGAAGACAAGCGCAGATGCAATCACACCAACAATCACAGCAATCGCCAGATCGGTAAATACGGTCACGACAGCAACCAGAATACCGACAAACGAATCTTCACGCGGAATCTTCCTGAGCAGATTAAAGCTTCCCCACTCAAATGTGCCAATTACCACCATGAACATTACGCCCACCAGTACCGCTACCGGAATCATCTCGATCAAAGGTGATGCAAACAGGATAAAACTGAGCAGAAAAAGCGCCGCCGCGATACCGGAGAGGTTTCGCAGGCCGCCGGATGAGATGTTGATCATACTCTGGCCGATCATGGCACAGCCTCCCATACCACTGAAGAAACCGGTCATAATATTGGCTGTGCCCTGCCCGATACAGACACGATTGCCCTGCCCGCGTGTATCGGTCAACTCATCAATCACACTCATGGTCAGCAAAGACTCGATCAGGCCAATAGCAGCCAGGATAACAGCATAGGGGAAGATGATGTAGAGCGTTTCAAGATTCAGCGGCACATCGGCGATATGAAATGGCGGTAAGCCGCCGCCAATGCCGGCGATATCACCCACCGTCCTGGTATCGAGCCCACCCGTAATCACCACTGCTGAAAGAGTAACAATCGCCACCAGACCAGCCGGTACGGCACGGGTCAGCTTGGGGAGGAAGTGCATGATCGCCATGGTTGCGACCACAAGACCCAGCATCAGATAGAGCGGTGTTCCCGTCAGCCACGCTACGCTGCCATCATCCATCTTCACCTGAAACTGCGGCAGTTGCGCCAGAAAGATCACAATGGCAAGGCCATTCACAAAACCGAGCATCACTGGGTACGGCACCATGCGGATGAACTTGCCCAGCTTCAGCAGACCAAAAGCTACCTGCAGAATCCCCATCAGCACAACTGTTGCAAAGAGATATTCGACACCATGATCGGCAACCAGCGACACCATGACCACAGCAAGCGCTCCGGTTGCACCGGAGATCATGCCAGGACGTCCGCCAACCAGTGATGTGATCAGACCTACCATGAAGGCGGCATAAAGACCTGTCAGAGGGTGTACACCCGCCACAAATGCAAAAGCAACCGCCTCCGGAACCAACGCCAGCGCCACTGTCAGGCCAGAGAGAACATCATCTTTCACGCCAGCGGCATGCTTGTAATAGAGTGCGAACATCAATAACTCCGGGAGATTAAAAGCGCCACATTATGCAGCAAACTGCTGAAAATATAACGAAAACTTTAATCGTGTGACTGACACGCCTCACACGCTACCGAAACAAGTTCGGGGACTTCGCAATCCAGCCTGGCCAGGGTCATGCGACCGCCCCAGACGCAACCGCTATCGAGTCCCAGCACATGCGGCTGATCAGCCACAAGACCTTTGGCAGCCCAGTGGCCATAAACCACACGACACTGATTCCGCCAGGCAAGTTCCTGATGTGCAAACCACGGTTTTTCATCAGTAGTTGGCGGGCTACCGGAACGCACTTCCCAGTTAAACAAACCATCCGGCGTACAATAGCGGCTGCGGGTCAGCACAGCGGCGCTAAAAAGAAGACACTTCAAATCCCCCTTTTCAGGATCGCTTGCTGGAAAAGCGGTATGGTGCAACTGCTGGCAAAAATGCTGCCAGTCATCACCCTGCAGCCTAGCCTCAACCCTTTCTGCGCGGCTCTTGGCTTTTTTCAGATTCCAGCCCGGATGCAGACCCGCATGTACCATACACCAGTCCAGATCTTTATCATGATGGAGCAGAGGCCTGTACCTGAGCCACTCAATCAACTCATCACGATCAGGAGCTGCCAACAGCTCATCCAGTGTATCCCGGCGATATATACGTCCGCCAGTTGCATACTCCAGCAGGTGCAGATCATGATTGCCCAGCACGGCAATGCAGGCATCACCAAGTGATTTCAGATAGCGGAGAACCTGCAGCGAATCCGGCCCGCGATTGACCAGATCCCCAACACACCAGAGCTGATCCAGTTCAGAATCAAATTCGACCCTGTCCAGCACCCTTCTCAGGGGTTCATAACAGCCCTGAATATCACCAACCGCATAGACTGCCATCAGCGCCTGATCCTGCCATAAACTATCATTTCCATAGCATACCAAAATGCAGGCTGTAATAACAGTGGCAAACTGTTGTACATAAGCATCTTTCAATTATGCGCATTTCCGGTTACGCTGGCTGCTCTGGAGAGCAGGATATGCGCAAAGAGGCTGAACAGGGACTGATCCGATCCGGCATCGTCTCTGCCGATGATATTCGTACGGCCAAATTGAAAAGCCGCAGCAACCATATCTCCGTTCTGTTAAACCTGCTGGAGGGGCGTTCAGCCGAGAGTTGCGAAGCCATCACAAAAATACTGGCCCAACATTACAAAATTCCCCTGCTTTCTCTGCACAGAATTACACCGCCACAACGCATGATGAAAATGTGTAATCCCAAACATGCCAGAAAGCTTCACTTCCTTCCTGTCGCCGAGCATGGTGATCAGGTGATCGTAGGTATGGTGGATCCGCTTGACCTTCATTATAGTGACGAAGTCCGCGCTATATTCCGGAAGTCTGTTCAGCCCGTATTCATCAGCATGAATGACTTTGAACGCAGCTATTACCGCTTTTTCAGGAAGGGCGTCTCCCTGCCGGCCGAAAACCCGGTGCTGATGAATACCGTCATGTTAAAAAAGGCATTTCTTGACAGTAACCAGCCGGAACTGTCCGTTGATGAAAAAGATATCATTGCCAGAAAATTTGCCGCCACCATCCTTTCCAGGGCACTGACCAGCAGAGCCTCCAGCCTCTCCATTGAACCACAACAGGATATCTCTCTGGTTAACCTGACCCTGGATGGCAGCGAATACACGCTCTTCAGGTTCTCCATCTCCAACCACAAGGCAATGGTCGATGCCATGATGAAACTGGCAAAGATTGATCCATCCAGACACGAAGGGTTCGACCGATTCAGTCGCTGCAAGATAAAGTACCGGGGTCACCCCTATATTCTCGCCTACAGCTTCTGTCAGACACCGACCGGTGAAAAAGTGGTTGTTCATATCATTGACCCGCGCCTGAATGAGCTGCCGATAGAGCAGTTGGGCCTGCAAAACAGAAGTCTGGACCGGCTTAAACAGGCAATGGAGGAAACCGGAATCATTCTGGTAACCGGTCCAAGCGGCTCCGGAAAATCGACCACGCTTCAGGTGCTGGCACGTTATGCAACAACGCTGGGTAAACGTGTTTTTACCATTGAAGATATTGTTGGCCTGAAAATTGAAGGTGCACGCCAGTTTCAGGTGAAGCCCCAAGGGCCTGCCAAAGCAACCATGCTGCAGGCTATACAGGCAAAGAATGCGGATATTGTCATCATTGATGAAATCGATGAAGAGACACTTCCCGCCGCACTTGCTGCCGTTGAAAGCGGCTCTCTTCTTCTGCTTGCAATGACCGCGCCGGGCACCAGTGAAGCGGTTTCAAAGCTGCTATGTACCGGAGTATCCCGTTCAAGAATTGCTTCAACCCTTAAACTGGCTCTGACGCGCAAGGTGATCCGCAAGCTCTGCCCTGCTTGCAAAACCACAGCGAGTATCCATCCGGCAACCATGTCACAATGGCAAATCCCGGAGCATCTTGAGTTTCAAACAGCCACTGGCTGTGATGCATGCAATCATAAAGGCTACCAGGGAAATCTCAGTCTCATGGAACAGCTTGTCATCAGCCAGCCACTTGCTGAACTGATCAAAGAGGGGGCATCAGGACCGGAGGTATTCGAAGCAGCCAGGTTAGAAGGAATGTTAACGCTATTTGAGCAGGGGTTTAACAAAGTTATTGATGGCACAACCTCCCTGGAAGAGCTGCTTGCCGCCATTCCATACAGCGAACCCTTCCCAGTTAAAGCCCGGATGCGAATGGGGCGTGTAATGCCACTGCAGAAAGCATCCGAGAGCAGGGAACCTGTTGCCACAAGACTGTTTGAGAAGAGGCGAGGCTCGTCCGGTGTGCCATCTGAAGAGAAGCTCTCTCCACCCGCAAAGGACGAAATCTCTATCACTTTTTCTGATGCGAATACCTTGCCTGAACAAAAAGCGGGGATCATCAACGAGGCTCAGGCAACAGGAACAACTGCGCAGGGTGCCGCTAATGAAAACAGAGCCAACATCCTTCTGGTGGATGATTCACCTGTAACACTTGAGTTCACACGCCATATTCTTGAGCTATCCGGACATTTTAATGTCGACACCACCGATGCAGCCAGAAAAGCGCTGGAGATGCTGCAGGAGAAACAGTATCACCTTGTCATTACTGATCAGGAAATGCCGGAGCAAACCGGACAGGAGTTTATCAACTCCATCCGCCAGCACCCATCACTCAACAGTGTAGGCATCATCCTGTTAACCGGAAACCTGAACGAAATATCGGCACTGGATAGCGGTGCGGACGGCTATATTGCCAAACCAACAGACCCTGAGTTGCTGGTGGCAAGAGCCAAGTCAATTGCCGATATATACAGACGCCTGTCAGGTTCAGCACCTGCAAAGCCTGCTGCTACGATATCAACACGGACAGCAACCTCAATATCCGGTACTCCCGGAAAAGTTGAGTTTACAGCAAAAGATATGGCTAAAATATCAGGTCTCGAACTGGATATTCCTCTGTCAACAACACCTGCACCAACAGCACCGGTCGTAACAGCAGAGGATGAGGATACGTCCGGGTTTGACGACATCTTCAAGTAGGCTTTTTGATCTCACTGGCTGTCTCAACACCACCTTCTTCATCCCCCTCTTTTCGTACTCCCCTCCTCTTCCTGCTCTTCAGTTACCATATCCTCATCATCCGCCACACTCTCCTCAGCAGAGGCCATGCAGCGGGAAAAGGTATAGAGAGTGTTTTGCCCCTTCACACTGTAATTCACCAGCCGCTCGATATTCTTCATCAGCTCAATCAGTGCCAGCATATGGCGTACGGCAAGCTTTCCTGAAGTTCCTGCCCTGAGAAGCCTGGCCTTCACCTGCTCATAGCTGTACTCCAGATGATCCAGCGTTGCAGCTTCCTGAACCAGTGTCTGCTCATCCCTGGCCCGCTCCTGAATGCTCTCCAGAACCGAGATGGCAAGCCGCCGGTTCTCTGCCAGCGCCTCATCAATCTCCTCTGAAATGGAGAACACCTTTTCGCTCTGCCTTTGATCGATATCCTGTGCCAACTCACCTACATCGGAGAAATAACGGGTTGCAGCCATCGAGAGCGGCAGTGCTTCTGCCACCTCTTCCGGCAGATCGGTACGCCGAAGTTCGGAGGTAAACCCAGCCACAGCATCAATCAGCCTGTCCATCACAAACCGCTCGGTTGCCAGCCGCGGGCTCAAGCTTGCCTCGGTATTGATTGCATCCTCCGCCATGCGAATAGAGACATCCTGAATACGCTCAAGCTCCTTGGCCAGTGCCTCATGGGCCAGCAAAGGTGTATTGATAAGCGTACGGTCCAGATATTTCGGACGCGCTTCATCCTCTTCCGCAGCCCTGAACTGTCGTTTGAGAAAGCGCACCAGCCGCTGCGTAAACGGCCACAACAGCGCCACGCCGAGCAGATTGAAAATGGTATGGAACAGGGCCAGGAAGGTAGCAGCTCCACCCGCCATCTCCATATGCTGCTGAAACCACTCAATAGCGATCAGGATCAGCGGCAGAATCAGCAAGGCGATCGCTCCGGTCACAACGTTGAAAATCACATGCCCGGCCGCCACACGCCGGGCATTGGGCGTGGCGCCGACGGCTGCCAGTACAGCAGTCGATGTGGTACCAACATTAGCGCCGATCACCATGCATGCAGCAGCAGGCAGTGCGACCACTCCTCCAGCAGCAGCGGTCAGGGTAACGGCAATGGCAGCACTTGAAGACTGCATGATCAGCGTCATCAAAAAACCGACACCGACAAATACCACAAGTCCGGTCATGCCTCTCTCCTGCAGCACATCAAGCACAAGCAGGCTTTCAAGACCTGAGAATCCTGATTTCATCAGATCAATACCGAGAAAGAAGAGGCCGAAGCCGGCAATTGCCTTGCCAATTCCGGGATAGCGCCCATGCCTGGCAAACAGTGTCATCAGCATACCGATGCCGATAGCAGGAAGTGCAAATGCCTTGATATGGAAGCCGACACCGATAATGGCCACCAGCCAACCGGTCATCGTGGTGCCAAGATTACTGCCGTAGGCCACCCGAATAGCCTGTTTCAGTGATAAAAGACCCGCATTGACGAAACCGATACTGGCCACCGTGACGGCGCTGGATGACTGTACCAGGGAGGTAATCAAGGCACCGGAGAGAATCCCCCGCAGCGGTGTTTTGGTAGATTTTTTCAGGATTCGGCGCAACGATTTTCCGGCCGATGACTTTAAGCCATCGGTCATTAATTGCATGCCGAGCAGGAAAAGCCCGATACCGCCGGCCAGGCCGGTAAAAATCTGCCAGGTCAATCCATACTCCTGTAAAACGACTTACTCGCCGCCCAAACGTCGAAAGTAACCTGCAATCAGTATAGGGTGAATATAACTAACTATCAAATATCATTTTAAATATTATAGTTAGGATCATAAATTAAAGTAAGGGTTTAGCTAAAAGTGCAGCTTGACCAAGTCAGCTTCCATTGCCAGAACCGTGCTCTCGCCCATGGTCTGAACGGAAAGCTTCGGCGTCGGAATGCCAACAACCATCTTGCCGTCATCAATCTCGGCAAAAGCCCGGCTGGACGTAAACACACCATAAGCCGCACCAGCGATAATGCCGACACCCGCCCCTGTCATGATATAGTCCAGGTTATTGGATGGCGAAGAAGAGACAAGCATCAGGCCGGCACCAACCAGGGCACCAATCGCCCCGCCATATAGAGCATCTTCAAATACTGTCTCCACCTCAAAATCAGCAGCTTCCACAACCGCCGGGTTTGCCGCCATCATTAAGGCAACACAGCAGCCAAACAATGTAGATTTTAGCACTTTTCTCAACATACGCCCTCCCGTATCAATCAATATTCAGGCCTGGATCCGCACTCTGCCGCAGAAGAGAGCAGATTAAAACAGCTTTTACGACAATATTCCTGATGCCAAGAGGCTGCAAAGAGGCCACGGGCTTTATGAAAAGATTGTTTACCTCTTTCAGTAAAACACTTTACGCCTTCCGTTCTCCGCCTTCATGAAACAATCTTTCATCCTGCTCCGCATCTGTTGAATTCAACACGGCCAGCAGCGCCGGAATAAACCCGGCCAGTTCAGCGGACATAATGGCAAAATCGGCATCAAACCGGGCAATCTCATCACCGTTGGTATCGGCCTGCTCCAGCAGCTCGGAATCATAACGGATACGCCGGATGGAGAGATCGTCATGCAGTACAAATGAGAGCTTCTCCTGCCAGTTCATGGCCATTTTATGCACACGTTTGCCTGATGACAGATGGGCGCGGATTTCACTACAGGCCAGATCGACATGCTTGCAGCGGATAACACTGCCGGACTCACCAGCCGCCCTCAGCTCCACCTCATCTTCCACATCAAAGCCTCCAGACAGACTATCAGCGCTGAACAGCCACTGTGTCATCGCTGATTCAGGAGAAATATTGGTCTGCGGCAGCACCACGTTCAGCGTACCCAGGGTTTTGCGCAGTAACATGATCAACTCTTCCGCTTTTTTGGAGGAAGAGGCGTTCACAATCAACCAATCGTTTTTCGGGTCAATATAGGCATAGGTGTGGCTCGCCTTGACCAGGGCGCGGGGCAGCAGCTCCTGCATCACATGCTCTTTAATATCAGCACGCTCCTTGCGCCCGACAGGCCGACCCGCCTCCTGCTCAATCGCAAAGGCCTTCTCCTCCACCCGTTCACGGACAAGAGAGGCAGGCAGTACCTTGTCTTCACGACGCAGGCAGATCATCAATTTGCCATCGGTCTCATGCACCAGCATCTGCCCATCCAGCCCCAGCGGCCTGGCCCACCCTTCGCATGCAAGCTCCATCTGCCCGCAGCTTCGGGCCTTGCGGCTCTCCAGTGCTTCATGCAACTGCTGCCCTGTCATTTTGAAAGGCTCTTCAAAACGGTAAAAGTGAATATTTCTAAACCACATGGTGTTTTCTGTCCTGTTGATAAGCTATGATTATGGAGCGGAATCGATCCGGACAGCAATGTATCAATTCACCACCGCTTCACAACCGCTCTTTTTCAGGTGTCTATTCAGGATGTCTGAAGTATCCGCCCGTCCATGGGTCGTACGGATGGGCGGCCAGAATCAATCAACGACTCTTTGCCCGGACATCGACAAGGCGAATGCCGTCATTCTCAAGCGCAATGAGCCTGCGCCTGTAAAGCGCCCCGACCGCCTTCTTGAACCTGCCCTTACTGACACCGAACAGCGCCCTGATCTCTTCCGGCGAACTTCTGTCGGTCACCGTGATAAAACCACCCTCTTTTCTGAGCAGTTTCATGATCATACCGGACACCTCATCGCTCTTCTCCGATGGCAGTTGATGCAGACAGAGGTCAATTTTGCCGTCATCGCGTACCTGCTTGATAAACCCTTTGAGCCTTTCACCCCGTTTCAGTTCCCGGACCACCTCATGATAGTGCAGCAGGCCCCAGTGGGAGTTGTTAACGATCAACTTGTAGCCCAGTTCCGTCTTGTTGGCGACAAAGAGATCAACCTCCTCACCCACCTCAAAATCATCTTCGGATTCATCGTAGAGCATGTCATCCAGCCTGGCCGAAGCGACAATACGATCACTGGCTTCATCGACATAGACACCGACCACATAACGCTTGCCCTCTTCCATTTTCGGCTTCTGTTCTGCAAAAGGTACAAGCAGATCTTTTGGCAGTCCCCAATCGAGAAAGGCGCCGTTACGCGTTACGGCAACCACTTTCAAGCAGGCGAACTCACCCACCATCGCATACGGCCTCTCGGTAGTGGCAATAATACGGTCTTCAGAGTCGTGATAGATGAACACTTCAATCTCATCACCGACCACAGCGTTGCGCGGCACATAACGGATGGGAAGCAGGATTTCGCCCAATGCGCCGCCATCAAGGTAGAGACCGAAATTGACCTCCTTAATCACCTTCAGCCTGTTCGGTCTGCCCAGTTCAATCATCGAAAAATCCAGCCATCAGAAAACCTCGCAGGCAGCCAATCCTGCATCCATCTTGCAAAGCTTGATATAACTAATTCAGATATGCTATGAAACTGCATCAACACCTGCAAACTGAACTTGAAAGGGTTGGTATGGTCAATGCCTGTCGTTGGCTATAAAGTAGTGGAACCATCCAATTGATCAGAAACAGCTGCAGACTCCGTCAGATGTTTTGGAAGCTCTTTTTGCGTTTTACCTGCCAATTGCCCTAGCTGGTCAATCTGTTTAATCACATTGCCCCGGCCGGACCTGATGCGGTTGTGCGCCGTATCATATGACTCCTGTGCCTGCCTCAATCGCCGCCCGATATCCTCAAATGCCGTGACAAAGTCCACCATCTTGTCGTGTAGCTTGCTGGCGCGATCAATCAGTTTGACCACGTTTTCACTTTGGCGTTCATAGCGCCAGAGTTGTTCGATCAGTTTCAACGTTGCATAGAGTGTGGAAGGAGTGACCACGGCCACCCGCTGTTCAAAGGCGGATTCGAATATGGTCGAATCCGCCTCAATCGCCATCAGATATGCCCCCTCGATCGGCACAAACATCAATACATAGTCGGGGGAGTTCACATTGGGCAGATGATCATACCTCTTCCCTGACAACGCCTGGATATGGGTTTTCAGGCTTCTCAGGTGGGAAGAGAGCGCGGTTTTACGCTCGGCATCATCGCTGGCAGAAACAGCACGCTCATAATCGGTAAGTGAAACCTTGGAATCGATGATCACCTGCTTGTCACCCGGCATGTAGATCACCACATCCGGGCGCAGGCGCCTGCCCTCTTCACTGGTAAACGATTGCTCACGGGCAAACTCATGACCTTCGCGCAGGCCGGAGGTCTCCAGAATCCGCTCAAGGATCATCTCACCCCAGTTGCCCTGCGCCTTACTCTCGCCCTTTAATGCCTGCGTCAGACCAAGGGCATCCTCGGACATTTGACGGTTCAGCCTCTCCAGCTGTGCCAGATGTTCACGCAGACTGGCGCGATCCCTGGCATCATTCAGGTGTACTTCATCGACCCGTTTGCGAAAATCCCCAAGCTGCTCACGCATCGGTTTTAATATTTCATCAAGGCTATTCCGATTCTGTTCGGAGAGGGCCTTACCCTTCTCCTCAAATATCTGATTGGCGAGCAGTTTAAATTCATTCCCAAGTTTCTCTTTAGCCTCTTCAAGCAGTGCCAACTTCTCGCTCGCAGCCTTGCGCTCCTCACTCAGCCGTGTTTCAAGTTCGGTGATATTGGATCGATAGTCAGAGAGTTCACGATTCAGAGCATCAACAGTGGCATCTCTGGCTGCCAACTTCTGTTCAATCTCGGAGAGTTGTTTTTCGGCGTACTGAACCCGCTCATTCAGCGATGCATTGGCCACCATCTGAGTGGTAAGATCCTGCATCTGGGTGTCAATCAGTCGTTTCTGCGCCTCGATATTCTCTTCCAGTTCAGCAATAGCCTGGCTTTGATTGCGATAGGCAAGAAACCAGCCAACCAGAAGGAGCCCAATGACTACCAGCAGCCCAATGGCTACCGGTTCACTCAGAACGCCCCAATTGATCAAGCGTGCCCTTTCAGAAGCCCTGAAACAGATGCCAGTGCTTCTTTCAACTTCGTAGGCTCTGTGCCACCGGCCATGGCCATATCAGCCTTACCACCACCTTTACCGCCACAAATGGAGGCAGTTTCGCGCACGATGTTACCGGCATGGTATTTTTCGGTTAAATCTTTGGTCACACCTGCAACCAATTGCACTTTCTCGCCTTTGACTTGACCAAAGACAATTACACCCGATTTAAGCTTGGATTTGGCTTTATCCATAAAGTCACGCATATCGGCGACATCTTTGACTTCGGCAGTGAGCAGTTTGATGCCATTTACATCCTGGGCTGTGCCAATCAGTTCATCCAACATGCCCGTTGCGGCCTTGGCTTTGAGCGATTGTAACTCTTTTTCAGCCTCTTTGAGTTTAGATTGTAAGGAAGTGACTGTATCCACCACTTCACCCGGGCGCACTTTCATTGCGCCTGCCACAGCATTTAACATGTTCGCATCATCTACAAAGCTCTGGTATGCCGCTTTGCCCGTTAATGCTTCAATGCGACGAACCCCTGCAGCAATACCCGCTTCGGAAACGATACGGAACAGACCAATATCACCTGTGCGGCTTACGTGTGTGCCACCACACAGCTCGGTAGAGAAGCCGGCCGAGACCACACGCACTTCGTCGCCATACTTCTCGCCAAACAGCGCCATCGCACCGGAGGCAATCGCCTCGTCCTGTGTCATCAGCCTGGTTTCAACAGCATCATTGGCCCGGATGGCCGCATTTACCTTCGCCTCAATCTCCGCCTTCTCTTCCGCGCTCACCGGCTGGTGATGGGAGAAATCAAAACGCAGACGTTCCGGCGTCACCAGAGAACCTGCCTGCTTCACATGATCACCCAGCACATCACGCAGCACAGCATGCATCAGATGGGTGGCGGTATGGTTGCAACGGATTGCATCACGGCGAGGCCCTTCCACTTCAAAGTAGGCCGTGGCACCACTGGTCACAGAGCCTCTTCTAACCTTGCCGACATGAACAAAGAGATCAGAGAGCAGCTTTTTGGTATCGGTAACTGTGAAAACCGCACCTTCAACTGTAATACTGCCGGTATCGCCCACCTGACCACCGGACTCGCCATAAAACGGCGTCTGGTTGGCAAGCAGCCATCCCTCTTCGCCCTCGCACAGGGTTTCAACAGCTTTATCGCCCTGAATCAGGCCGGTAATCACACCTTCCGCAGAAAGTGTGGAGTAACCGAGAAACTCGGTCGGGCCATGTTTTTCACGCAGTTCATACAGCGCTTTCGGAATAGCAGACTCACCGCTTCCGCCCCATGCGGCACGCGCACGCTGACGCTGCTCCTCCATACAGGTTTCGAAGCCTTCCATATCCAGCCCGACATTGCGGTTTCTTAAGATATCCGCCGTCAGGTCGGTCGGGAACCCGTAAGTATCATAGAGCGTAAAGAGGGTTTTACCTGGAATCGTACCGCCAGCGCCTGCCTCATCGACAGCCTGCTCCACCAGTTTCAAACCTTTGTCCAGTGTCTTGATAAAACGCTCTTCCTCGATACGGATCACCTGCTCAATGTTGGATTGAGCTTCAGCAAGCTCGACGAAGTGTCCACCCATCTCGCGTACCAGTGCATCCACCAGTTTATAGATAAATGCCTCGGTCATGCCCAGCAAACGGCCATGACGGCAGGCACGGCGCAGAATACGGCGCAGCACAAAGCCGCGCCCCTCATTGGACGGCAATACGCCATCGGCCATCAGGAAAGAGACCGAACGCAGATGATCGGCCAGTACACGCAGGGATACATCCTGCTCACTGTTTTCGCCGAACTTCACGCCGGTAACATCACAGGCGGCGGCGATCAGGTTTTTAAAGAGATCGGTGCTGTAGTTGTCATGCGTGCCCTGCATGACGGCCGCCATACGCTCCAGCCCCATGCCGGTATCAACAGATGGCTTCGGCAGCGGATTCAGCACTCCCTCTTCATCGCGGTCATACTGCATGAAGACCAGGTTCCAGATCTCGACAAAGCGATCTCCATCCTCTTCCGGTGTACCCGGAGGACCGCCCGGAATATCTTCACCATGATCAAAAAAGATTTCAGAGCAGGGGCCGCAGGGGCCGGTATCACCCATCGACCAGAAATTGTCCTTTGCTCCGATGCGTGCAATGCGATCGATTGAAACACCAATATCCTTCGCCCAGACATCATAGGCCTCATCATCCTCTTCAAAAACAGTGACAAACAGGCGCGCTGGATCAAGCTTCATCTCAACCGTCAGAAACTCCCATGCATAGGCAATCGCCTCTCTCTTGAAATAGTCGCCAAAGGAGAAGTTGCCCAACATCTCAAAGAAGGTGTGATGACGGGCTGTATGGCCGACATTCTCCAGATCGTTGTGCTTGCCACCGGCACGAACGCACTTCTGACTGCTTGCGGCTGTGACATAGGGGCGGGTCTCATTGCCGAGAAAGAGGTGCTTGAACTGCACCATGCCGGCATTGGTGAACATCAGGGTTGGGTCGCCATGCGGCACCAGCGAACTTGAGGCAACCACCTCATGCCCTTTGCCTGCAAAGTAATCGAGAAACTTTTTACGAATCTCAGATGTTTTCATTATCAAACCCCAATCAACACTCCGTATTCGCACACATGGAGGTGCGCGCAAATCATGGGCTGATCTTCAGGCCATGATTTGTGAGGAAAGTAAAAATGACACTTTTCGCTTTCCGTTCAAGTAAAAAGGCAGGATGCTCTTTTTATATATCTTCGTTTAACACCTGCAGAATCGTAGCAGCATCGTAACCCTTGTTCCGCAAAAAACGGGCATGACGCTGCCACACCCGTTCATCATTTCGTCGCAATCGCTGCGGATCACGACTATGCAACAGTTCTCTGCAGGCCTGCAGGGCATCAAACGAAGCCTCTGCATCATCAACAGCTGCCTGCAAAGCCTGCTCATCCACCCCCTTCTGCCGCGCCCTGGCGGCAGCCATCCAGAGCGCCTCACCTTTTTGCATCCTGAAACGCAAAAATGCCTCGGCATAACGGGAATCGCTGAGATAACCGTAACCCTTCAGTTCCTCGACGGCAGCATCGATGGCAATCTCATCAAAACCGCGGACCTCCAGCTTCTGCCTGATATCCGCTTCACAATGTTCACGCCGGGTCAGCATACGCAGCGCTGCCGAATAGGCAGCCTTCACGTCAGGATTCACAACCCCGCACCCTTCAACGAATGATCCTGAGCGCTTTACTCAGCGACGGCTTCCTTGTCACCAATACCCAGTTCAGCACGTACCTTGGCCTCGATATCGGCCCGCATATCCGGATTCTCTTTCAGGAACATGATCGCATTATCACGCCCCTGCCCGATACGCTCGGTGCCAACGGCATACCATGCGCCGCTCTTCTTCACATAGCCAAAATTTACACCCATATCGAGCACTTCGCCGACACGGGAGACGCCCTCACCGTACATAATGGAGAAGTTCGCCAGCTTGAACGGCGGCGCCATCTTGTTCTTCACGATCTTCACCTTGGTCTCGTTACCAAGAATCTCGTCACCCTTCTTGATCGCGCCGGTACGGCGAATATCAAGACGGACCGAGGCGTAGAATTTAAGCGCGTTACCACCGGTTGTGGTTTCGGGATTGCCGAACATAACGCCGATCTTCATGCGAATCTGGTTGATGAAGATGACCATCGTCTTGGAACGGGAAATAGAGGAGGTCAGTTTGCGCAGTGCCTGACTCATCAGGCGTGCCTGCAGCCCCATATGCGAATCTCCCATATCGCCTTCAAGCTCCGCCCGTGGCGTCAGGGCAGCTACCGAGTCCACCACAATAATATCCAGCGCCCCGGAACGGGTCAGCATATCGACCACCTCCAGTGCCTGTTCGCCTGAATCCGGTTGCGACACCAGCAGGTCATCAACATTCACGCCCAGCTTTTTGGCATAGGCCGGGTCCAGCGCGTGTTCGGCGTCAACAAAGGCTGCCGTACCTCCCGCTTTTTGCGCCTCGGCCACTGCATGCAGTGCCAGCGTGGTTTTGCCAGAGGATTCCGGGCCGTAGATCTCAATCACACGGCCGCGTGGATAACCACCGATTCCAAGCGCCGCATCCAGCGCCAGCGAACCGGATGAGATAACATCCACATCCACCTTGGCCTGCTCGCCCATCCTCATGATTGTGCCCTTGCCGAACTGTCGTTCGATCTGACTTAGTGCGGTATCCAGTGCTTTTGCTTTATCGGACATCTCTTATCCTCTCAATTCACTCAAGTGTCACCCCAGCCCGAAAACTTCCAGCTTACGGTATCTTGCACCGTCCGGGTGCAGTGTTGACTGGTAAAGTCCAAGACTCTCGGCCACCCACTGCAACTCGGGAAAAGGCGTCATTCCCGCAAGCATCTCAGCATCAATGGGTGCCGGAAACTCATTGGCTCTGGCCAGAGTGATATGCCCCTTAAACGGAGTCTCCCTGGCTGAACGCTTGCGAACGGTAGCACGACCAGCCCGCCTGCAACAACGGGCCATTTCTTTCAATGCTCCGGAACCATCAGGATCATCAACGCCGGCCCAGAGAACACGTGGCCGCATGAACCTCGGAAATGCGCCAAACTCTGTTGTTTTAAGCTGAATCGGACGAGCTTCATCAGCACACACCATCAACTCTTCGGCAAGATCATCAGCTTCATCACCCTCAACATCGCCATAAAAAGCGAGTGTCAGGTGCCAGTTTCTGGTCGGCACATCCCGCCAGTCACCGGGATGGAGATGTGTGGCCGCCTCCTGCCACCAGGCATTCAGCTCCTCTGTAATGGCATAGGGAGTCTCCAATGCTGCAAAAAGTCGCATCAGTCTTTAAATCCCCTGGCCAGCAGAAAAAACTCGCTGGAGCTCTTGCGGCTGGCTGCCGGCTTGATATTTTTCACCCTATTAAAGGCCATCCCAAGCTCACGCCGAAACTGGTCATAGCCCTCACCCATAAATGTTTTCATCAACAGGTCGCCACCTTGGCGCAAATGCTCTCTGGCAAAATGCAGCGTCATCTCATTCAGAGCGATCATGCGCATCTGATCGATCAACTTGTTGCCGCTCATCTCCGGTGCCATATCGGAAACCACCAGATCAATTTTACGGCCAGCGAGTGCCTCATGCAGCGCCTGCTGTCCTTCCGGTGAATCAAAATCAGCCCGGATCAGTCTCACCCCCTCAATCGGGTTAAGCGGCAGCAGATCAATGCCGATTACCAAACCACCCGGACCAAGCCGACTGGCAATCTCCTCGCTCCATGAGCCGGGAGCGCAGCCCAGATCAACCACCACGCTGTTTTTGCGGATTTCCAGAGCATGCTCCTCAAGAATTTCGATCAGCTTGAACACCGCACGGGAGCGCTTGCCCTCGCGCTGCGCCCGTTTCACATGCGCATCACCCACGTGGCGCTGAAACCATGCTGATGTCTTGCGATCTTTTTTGCTCTTGGACTGTTTTGCCATATCTATTCCTTCAGCTTCCAGCCGATATACCACAACCGCCAACATAACAGGACAACCATCAGTGCAAAGCCTGCTACAACACCGATGGAGAGAAACGGATCACTGTCTCCGACTCCCAGAAAGCCATAGCGAAAACCGTCAATCAGATAAAAAAATGGGTTGAACCGGCTCACCTGCTGCCAGAACGGCGGCAGTTGCCCAATAGAGTAGAATACACCGGAGAGAAAGGTGAGCGGCATAATAATAAAATTTGTCACCATCGACATATGATCGAAATTATCCGACCACATGCCGCCGATCAGGCCAAGGCCGCCCATAATCACACTGCCGCAGATGCCGTAGATAAAAAGCAGCCCCGGATGGTGCAGTGTGAGATCGACAAATGGCAGGAGTACAAGCAGGAACACCGTTGCCACCACCGCAGCACGCAATACTGCTGCAGTCAAGAAGGCAATCACCATCTCAATGGCCGACAGCGGCGCCATCAGCAGGTAAACATGCACATTCATCACCTTACCGATAATGATAGAGCTGGAGGTGTTGGCAAACGCATTCTGCAGCATGCTCATCATCGCCAGGCCCGGAATCAGAAAGGTGAAATAGTCGATCTCCAGCCCCGGCACCTGCCGCTCTCCCATCGCATAGCGGAATACAATCAGGTAGAGAACTGCCGTCAGTGCAGGGGCGGCAATGGTCTGCATATTCACCTTCAGGAAACGGTGAGTCTCCCGCTTGAAGAGTGTCCAACTGCCTCTTGCGTTCATGATAACACCTCTTTCCGGGTCAAACGGAGAAACACATCTTCAAGATCCTCCTGACATACGCCGGCATCCTGAGGCGCACCAAAGCGTTGCAATGCTGCTTCGTAAGCCTCATGGAATGAGGAACTGTCGTGATCTGTCCGCTTCAGAGTCAAACAGAGCCGGCCCTCCTGCACCCGCGGCAAGAAGGCTGCCAATGCCTCCTCATCTTCCCCTGAAAGCCTCCAGTCGCCAGTATAACGAAGCCAGAGACAGGAGCTTGCCACACTGTGAAGCAGTTCATCCATTTTACTTGATGCAATCACCTTGCCCTGATTAATGATCGCTACGTGGTCACAAAGCTCTTCAGCCTCTTCCAGGTAGTGGGTCGTCAGAAGAATGGTGGTGCCATTTTGATTCAGTTCGCGCATGTAATCCCACAACCGCTTACGTAGTTCAACGTCCACGCCCGCGGTCGGTTCATCAAGGATAACCAGTCGCGGCCTGTGCACCAGCGCCTGCGCCACCAGCAGACGCCTGCGCATACCTCCGGAGAGCTGGCGCGTGTTCTTGTCGGCATGCTGTGCCAGTTCCAGGCGCTCCAGCAGCTCATTGATCCACTTCATGTCCGGTTTCTGGCCATAAAGGCCGCAAACCATGCGCAGCACCTCTCGTGGCGTAAAAAACGGATCGAAGGCCACCTCCTGCGGCACCACGCCCATATTGCGTTTACACCAGAGGCGCTCACTGAACATATCATGGCCAAACAGATCAATGGAACCGGATGTGGGAATCACGGTATCGGCCATGATATTGATCATCGTACTCTTGCCCGCCCCGTTCGGTCCGAGCAGTGCAAAGAAACTGCCTTCGGGAATGGACAGGCTTACACCATCCAGCGCCAGCTTGTTGTTGCTGTAGCACTTGCTGAGTTCGTGAATATGAAGAGCTTGAGCCGTCATGCCGCCATTATACAGGAGATCATACAAAAACGGAGCCAAAAGGCTCCGTTTTTGTGACATTCAGTGGAATCAGCCATCAATAGCCGGCGTTGGCGCAGCCATTACCAGTCTCTGAAGGGGTAAAGGATTTACCACAACCGCAGGTGGAACCGGCATTGGGATTGCGAATCACAAACGATTCACCATTGATCGAGGTCTGATAATCCACTTCCGCCCCGTCAATCATGTTCAGGCTCATCGGATCCACCAGCAGCTTCACACCGTGGCTCTCAACCACATGGTCACTCTCCTTGATTTCATCATCGAAGGTAAAACCATACTGAAAACCCGAACAACCACCACCGGAGACAAAAATCCTCAAGTTCATATCTGCATTATCTTCGCTGGCAAGCAGTCCGCTGATTTTCTCTGCCGCAGCTTCAGTTAGTGTTAGTGACATATCCACCTCATAGCCGTTACAATCTTGATGGGGCGCATTTTTACATCCCCCGTATGAAACAATGATTAAATCCCTGCCGGAATATCGGCTTTTCGCACCCTGAAGCAAGCAGGACTTGCTTCGTCCACAGCAAAGATGACAATCACCGGATGCGAGTCATCATCTTCACTCTCATCACACTGCTGTTTATCAGCGCATGCACACCGACACCGGAAACCGTGCATGAAACCCGTTTCATGATGGGAACCCTAGTCGATTTCACCATTTATAGTGACAATAAAGAAAATGCGTCTATTGCCATCAGGGCAGCTGCAGATGAGATGCAGCGCATTGAGAATCTCTTTACCATCTATGGAGAGGGAGCCAGCGCCGTCAAGACATTCAATGCATCGACACCCGGCAGGCCGGTAACATTTCCTGCGGAGGTGCATGCGCTCCTGCTCAAGTCCAGCCAGGTTCAGCATGCAAGCATGGGCGCCTTCAGCCCCACACTCGGCACCCTCAACAAGCTCTGGGGATTCTCACTCGCCACCCCCCCCTCCTCGCCGCCACAAACAGATAAAATCGACCTGTTGCGCATTCGCGCCATGAACTGCCTGCAACAGCAGGGAGAAAACAGCTGGAGCCGGAGAAACAGACAGTGTGAACTTGATTTCGGAGCCATCGCCAAGGGTTATGCACTTGAACAAGGTATGAAGGTATTAAAATCACATGGCATTGAACATGCCATTATTAACGCCGGTGGTGATATCAGGGTGAGTGGTGCACATGGCAAGCGGCCATGGAGGATCGGCATCCGTCACCCCCGCGACCCGGAAAAAGTGGTAGCAACAATCAGAATCCAGGGTGACACAAGCATCGTCACATCCGGCGATTATGAACGTTTCTATATCCACCAGGGAAGACGCTATCATCATATCCTGAACCCCGAAACAGGCACGCCGGCCAAAAAAACGCAAAGCGCCACGGTCATTGCTGCCGATGCAACATCTGCAGATGCATGGAGTACGGCACTGTTTGTCATGGGCGCCGATGGTCTTGAGACCATTGAAAAACTGGGGATGGATGCAATCCTGATCGATGCAGATGGAAAAGTGCATACAACAAAAAATATCGAATCCCGCTTGCAGCTCTCCTTCACGCCTCCTATGCTCCGTACATCAGCACAATAAACCAGACCTTACCGGGAGGAATCATGGACATTTCCGAGCTACTTGCTTTTACAGTAAAAAATAACGCTTCCGATCTGCACGTCTCATCCGGCGAGCCACCCATGATCCGCATCCATGGCGACATGACCCGTATCAAGATGCCCGAACTGGCTGAACGCGATGTACAAAGCATGATCTACGACATCATGAATGATACCCAGCGTAAACTGTTCGAAGAACATCTGGAACTGGACTTCTCTTTTTCACTCGGCGACATTGCCCGTTTTCGTGTCAACGTGTTCAAGCAAAACCGCGGCATGAGCGCGGCCTTCCGTGTCATTCCCAGCGAGGTCTTTACGCTGGAACAGCTCAAATGCCCTGACGTTTTTGCGGACATTGCCATGACTCCGCGCGGCATCTGTCTGGTAACGGGACCGACCGGCTCGGGTAAATCGACCACGCTTGCCGCTATGGTGGATCACCGCAACCAGAGCGAAAAGGGCCATATCCTTACGATTGAAGATCCGATCGAGTTCGTTCACCGATCCAAGGCAGCGCTGGTCTCCCAGCGTGAACTCGGGCCGCACACACACTCCTTTGCCAATGCACTGAGAAGCGCACTGCGTGAGGATCCGGATGTGATTCTGGTGGGCGAGTTGCGGGACCTTGAAACCATCCGCCTTGCCCTGACAGCTGCCGAAACCGGGCACATGGTCTTCGGCACACTGCACACCTCATCAGCACCGAAAACAATTGACCGAATTATCGACGTGTTCCCTGCCGCTGAAAAGGATATGGTGCGCGCCATGCTCTCCGAGTCCCTGCGTGCAGTGATATCACAAACCCTGATGAAAACGGCAGACGGCAATGGCCGCGTTGCGGCGCATGAAATCATGCTGGGCACACCGGCAATCCGTAACCTGATTCGTGAAAACAAGGTGCCGCAAATGGTTTCCGTGATGCAGACATCCGCACGTGAAGGTATGCAGACGCTTGACTCTGATCTGCAAAGACTGGTTAAGTCCAGAAAAATCACTCAGCAGACGGCACTTGAAAAGGCCCAGAACAAACAGCTGTTTGGCGGCGGCGCCATTTGACAGCCGGCAATAACAGGAGCGACATATGAGTGCCAATGAACCGCAAAGACTGACCATCAAGCAGTTGTTGATGATCATGGTGAAAAAAGATGCATCGGATATCTATATCACCACCGGCATGCCGCCCGCCTACCGTATTAATGGCGTGGTCATGCCACTTAAACAGCAACCGCTGAATTCGGTACAGTGTGAACAGCTGGCCAACTCATGCATGAGTGAAAAGCAGCGTGCGGCCTTTGCCACCGACTATGAGATGAACCTTTCGCTCGCCTATCCGGATCTCGGTCGGTTCCGTGTCAACATCTTCCGCCAGATGGGCAATGTCGGCCTGGTGATCCGGCAAATTAAAACAGAAGTGCCTACTATTGAAAAACTTGGACTGCCCGAAATCTTCAGGGATCTTGCCATGACAAAACGGGGACTGGTCATCATGGTGGGTGCAACCGGCTGCGGCAAATCCACTTCACTGGCTGCCATGATCGATCACAGAAACCGTACACAGGCAGGCCATATTATCACCATTGAAGATCCTGTTGAATTTGTCCATGAGCATAAAAAATGTGTCATTACCCAGCGCGAGGTTGGTACGGACACGCATGAGTACAAAGCGGCACTGAAAAACACGCTGCGGCAGGCTCCGGATGTGATCCTGGTTGGTGAAATCAGGGACAGGGAAACGATGGAGCATGCGCTTGAGTTTGCCGAGACGGGCCACCTCTGCATGGCAACACTACATGCCAACAATGCCAACCAGGCCCTTGAACGTGTTCTGAACTTTTTCCCGGAAGAGATTCATCCTCAAATTCGACTGAATCTGGCGCTTAACCTGAAAGGGATTCTTTCCCAGCGTCTGGTTAAAACACTTGATGGTGACCGCATGCCAGCCATTGAGATCCTGATCAATACCCCGAGAATCTCCGATCTGATCGGCAAATGGGAAATTAGCGAGATCAAAGAATCCATGGCAGATGGCAAAAACTATGGCATGCAGACCTTTGACCAGCACCTTCTCGAACTCTGGAAACAGGGCTATATCGCTGAAGATGAAGCACTCAGACATGCCGACTCCGTCAATGACCTGCGCCTGAAGATGAAGATGGCCAAACTGGAAGGCAGTGAAAGTGGCGGAGGCATTGATGAGCTGGCTGCCAATTCAATCTCGGATCTGAAAATCTGATGGCTGAGTGGCATCTGATCGACGACCTGCTGCTGGCAGCGCATAAGCACAACGCCTCCGACCTGGTTATTCGGACGGGTGACCGCGTACGTATGCGAATCCATGGTTCCATTGTTACCATTGCTCCGGACAAGGTTTCTCCACCAAGCCGTGAACAGGTCATCGGGATGGTTCAACACCTTCTCAGAGACGTACCGGGTGACAGGGATATTGAAGCGATCAAAAGCATGGATTTTCACTATTCACTCGAAAATGTTGCCCATTTTCGAGTGCATGTGATGCGAACCAACAATAATTTCGGCATCGTTTCCCGCATTATTCCGCAAAAAATCCCGGGGTTTGATGAGCTGCACCTGCCTCCGGTTATTCGTGAGATCAGCAACCATCGCAGTGGCCTGATTCTGATGGCAGGCGCGACCGGATCCGGTAAAAGTACCACGCTGGCTGCCATTCTGAACTACATCATTGAACATCGCCCCGTACATGTGGTCACACTGGAAGATCCGATTGAGTACCGCTACAGCACAACCCGGAAGGGCACCGTCTGTCAGCGCGAACTGGGCCTTGATGTGATGACCTATGCGCAGGGACTCAATGATGCCATGCGTGAAGCACCGGACATCATTGTTGCCGGCGAAATACGGGATCGTGAAACCATTCAGCTGGCCCTGCAATCTTCGGAGACCGGTCATCTGGTGATGGCAACCGTACACGCTACAACCGCCATCGGCACCATGCAGCGCATTATGTCTGCCTTTAATCTGAATGAACAGGATGCCATTCGCGAACGTCTCTCCGAGAATCTACGCGCCATTATTGTTCAAAAACTGTTGCCAAAAAAGAATGGCAAAGGTCGCATCGTCGTTCTTGAAGTGATGATTCGCAATTCAGTCATCAAACATTTCATTCTTGATCCGGATCGCTGGCGTGAAATTCCCAAGGCGATGGAAGAGGGCGCGTTGCTGTATGGAAGCCAGTCATTTGACCAGCATCTGCAACAGCTCGTGGAATCAGACCAGATCGAGTATGAGGAGGCGCTTGCCAATGCCTCCTACCCTGAGGATTTTGCCATGCGCATGGGACGCAACTAGGCCCTGTAATACTAATTCTGACTGAATCGCCTCATTTGGCGCGCAGCCCTGCGGAATGTCCCGTTTTTGTGACCCTGCAAGGTATTGTGAACACCAGAGGAAAATCGAAAGGATTTCAACGCAGTGCGTGAAGCGCATCCTTGATCGCGCCGATACCAGCCCTGATATCTGCCTTGCCGGAGCCATCCGATGACTTCAACAGCTTCATGCTCCCGCCAAAGAGAACAGAGGCGCGACATCGTTTGAGAAGGCCTTTCCAGATATTCACATGATCGAATGGCCAGACACCGGTAATACGAAACGGTAGCAGCGGCGCGCCTGTCTCCAGCGACAGCATGGCAGCGCCCGGAAGAATACGCTTGAGTGGAATATCGGGATTGGCAGCACCTTCCGGGAAGATACAGAGCACACCTCCCCCCTCAAGCACTTCGATAGCCTCACGCAGGGCATGGCGATTTGCACCGCCCGGATTGACAGGAATTGCGCCCACCGCTCTAAAGAACCATTTCATGCCGAGCATACCGTGGTAATATTCGCGGGCCATCAGAAAACACAAAGGGCGGTTTACCGATGCCTGCACCAGCAGTGGATCAAGGCCACTGCGGTGGTTGCCAATCAAGATAAGCGGCCCATCCGGCAATATGACAGCTTTGGATTCAAGCCTGTGCCAGTGATGGCAAAACAGCCTGTTCAGCCAGCGAAGAAAACGGTTCGGTCCCGGTTGATGTCCCGCCATCAGGTGCTTAAAGCCCGCAACAGCCCTGCGGCCTTGTAACCGGCCTCTTTCAATTCGGCATCGGGGTCGGAATCCGCAACAATACCTGCACCCGCCGCCCAATAGAGCTCTTTCCGGTAATGCCAGAAGGTGCGGATCAGGATATTCATATCAGCCGAGCCATCCCAGCCTACATAACCAATACCGCCGGTATAGGGGCCGCGTGCCTGCTGCTCCATTTCGTGGATAATCTCCATGCAGTGGATCTTCGGGCAGCCGGTAATGGTCCCGCCAGGAAACATCGCATGAAACAGATCCACAACATCCATACCACCGGCCAACCGGCCACGCACATTGGAAACAATATGCTGAACGGTGCTGTAGCGCTCCACAACCATGCGCTCTGTGACCTCAACACTCCCCGGCCTGCAGATGCGCCCGAGGTCATTGCGTTCCAGATCCACCAGCATGATATGCTCGGCCTGCTCTTTAACAGACAGCAAAAGTTCAGCCTTCAGAGACTCATCATCACCACCCTTGCCACGCCTGCGCGTGCCGGCAATCGGTCTGGTTTCAACCACGCCATCAGAGGAGAGGGAGAAGAGCCGCTCGGGCGAGGCTGAAATGATATAAAGAGGATCCTCATCACCGCCAACCTTCACAAAACAGGAGAATGGTGCCGGATTCACCCTTCTCAGGCAGGCGTAGAGATCATACAACGCAGATGCAGGCAGTGCTGCATGCCAGAAACGGGCGATATTGGCCTGGAAAATATCCCCAGCGGCAATATACCCCTTCACCCTCTCTACACCCTTTTTGTAAGCCCCTGCATCACCGGAAATTATTTTTCGAACATGGACGGGAGCCATATCCCTTTTCTCTGCAGATTGAGATGTAATAATGGCAACAACCTCATCCAGCTGCTTCCGGCTCACGCGGGAAGCAAAATAAAGTTTCCCTGCCTGGCGATCGATACAGATACTCCATTCAGGCTCAAACAGCCAGAATATCGGGCCGGGAAGATCGGTCTTGGGTTCGGGCAGTGATTCAATCACCCTGCCTGCCTCATAGGCGGCATAAAACAGCTGACGAACCCCTGGAAAGGGGTGTCTGTCAGCTGACAGGCTAGCTTTCCATGCAGTGAAAAATGAAGCGGCATCGTCCAGATGCGCAAGGGAATGGCTGTCGCCATCTTTTGAAACGAGAAAGTCGCGGCCGTTGCCAGCCGGGTCTTCAAGTATGGCCGAGAAATGCCGGGGCAGTGCGGCAAACAGATCATGCGCTGACAGCGCATGCTCGGGCCAATCTAGCAGTGTGGTATAGAGTCCGCTTTCCGGATTACTTGAATTTGCGGACAATGACAGATGCGTTTGTACCGCCAAATCCGAATGAGTTGGAGATCGCCACATCAATATCAGCGTCACGAGCCGTGTGCGGTACATAATCCAGATCACAGGCAGGATCGGGATTATCCAGATTGATCGTCGGTGGAACCACACCATGATGAACAGCCAGCACCGAGAATGCCGCCTCAATACCCCCGGCAGCACCCAGCAGGTGACCGGTCATCGACTTGGATGAGGAGACCATCAACTTTTTGGCATGATCACCAAAGACACCCTTGATACCCTCCGTTTCACAAACATCACCGGCAGGCGTGGATGTGCCATGGGCATTGATATAATCAACATCTTCAGGATTTAGCCTGGCCGAATCCAGCGCCGCCTTCATGCAACGTCCGCCCCCTTCACCTTCCGGTGCGGGCGATGTCATATGGTAGGCATCACCTGACATGCCATAGCCGACCACTTCAGCCAGAATTTCAGCCCCACGAGCCTGTGCAGACTCAAGCGATTCCAGCAACAGCACACCGGCGCCCTCACCCATGACAAAGCCGTCACGGCCACTATCCCACGGACGGGATGCCTTTTCAGGTTCATCGTTGCGCGTAGAGAGTGCACGCGCGGCAGAAAAACCGCCCACGGCCAGTTCACAGATACAGGCTTCGGAACCGCCGGCAATCATGGCATCAGCATCACCCCTGGCAATGATTTCAAATGCATCACCAATGGCATGGGTGCCGGTTGCACAGGCAGTCACCGTGGCCGTATTTGGCCCCTTCGCACCGGTCAGCATGGAAACCCATCCTGAAACCATGTTGATAATGGTCATCGGAATGAAGAATGGCGAAATCTTCCGGGCCCCGCCGGCTTCATAGGCACGCATGGTCCGTTCAATAGCCGGCATGCCACCGATACCCGAGCCGATCACGACACCAATACGTTCGGCATTGGCTTCCGTAATTTCCAGGCCGGACTGCTCCAGCGCCATATGGGCGGCAGCAATGCCGTAGTGGATAAAGGTGTCCATTTTACGGGCATCTTTTTTATTAATGAACGCGCTGACATCAAAATCAGTCACTTCACCGGCAATCCTGCAGGCCATACCGGTCGCTTCCGCATCAAACTTGGTGATGCGTCCGATACCGGACTTACCTGCAATCAGATTGTTCCAGCTTGGTTCTGTTCCGGTGCCGAGTGGAGTAACCAGCCCGACACCGGTAACAACAACGCGTCCAGTCACGGCTTATTCAGCCTTGGCAGCGATATAATCGATAGCGTTCTGAACGCTCTGAATCTTTTCCGCGTCATCATCCGGAATTTCGATACCGAACTCTTCTTCGAAAGCCATTACCAGCTCAACGGTATCCAGAGAATCAGCACCCAGATCATCCACGAAGGAAGAATCGGAATTGATTTCGCTCTCATCAACATTCAGCTGATCAGCAACGATTTTAATCACTTTAGCTTCAATTTCTGCAGACATATAGTCCTCCCATTTGAAATTAGGTGCGGCTTCTATCACAGCCGGAAGCGCTGTACAAGCCTGACACACAATCCGCCACAAAGAGTGGCAGGAATTCTTTACATATACATGCCACCATTGACATGCAGCACCTGCCCGGTGATATAAGCGCCGCTCTCGCCAGCCAGGAACAGTACGGCTGCAGCAATATCGTCAGGGCTTCCCAGGCGACCCAATGGAACCTGTGCAGTCAGTGCCTCTTTCGCATCATCGCCAAGTTCATCGGTCATGTCAGTGGCTATAAAACCGGGCGCAATGGCATTCACGGTAATATTACGCGAACCTACTTCCCGTGCCAGTGAACGGGTCATGGCATCAATACCACCCTTACTGGCGCAGTAGTTGATCTGCCCCGGATTACCCATAGAAGCAACCACGGATGAAATATTTATAATTCGGCCACCCTTGGCGCGCATCATCGGCTTCAGTGCCGCCTGCGAGGCATAAAAAACCGAAGAGAGGTTGGTATCAATCACCGACTGCCACTCCTCACCCTTCATGCGCATGGCCAACCCGTCCCTGGTAATACCGGCGTTATTGACCAGCAGATCCAGACGTCCGAAATGTTTGGCCACCTCCTGCACGAATGCCTGAACAGCTGTGCCATCGGCCACATTGACAACACGCGCCAACACCTCCACACCGTGGGCTGACAGCTTTTCCGCAGCTGCCTTCACACTCTCTTCACGCGTGGCGCAGATCGCCAGACAGTAACCTTCTTTGGCCAGTGCATCAGCAACAGCGAACCCGATTCCCCGGCTTGCGCCTGTCACAATCGCTACTTTCAAATCACTCATACCTTGCCTCCGACTGTCCCGATCGCCTGATCCATCAGTTCCGATGAAAAGGCTGCCGACACATGCATCTCCTTCGCTATTCTGCGAACAAGCCCGGCCAAAACCTTACCAGGTCCCATCTCAACTGCTGTTGTCACGCCTGCCGCACTCATTTTCTGCACTGTTTCTGTCCAGCGAACCGGCGAAACCAGCTGTTCGATCAGCGCATCACGAATTTCATCCGGATTCGTCAGAGCAACCGCACTTGCATTACTCCATACCGGGCAGGCAGGTGCCGTGACCGCAACAGCAGCCAGCCGTTCTTTCATTGCCTCGGCAGCAGGCTGCATCAGCGGCGTATGCGACGGTGCACTGACTGCCAATGGCAGCGCTCGCTTGGCTCCCGCCTCCTTGGCCGCCTGCATCGCCCTTTCAACCGCAGCCACATGACCGGCTATCACCAGCTGGCCTGAACAGTTGAAATTCGCAGGCCACACCCTTGCCTCATCCGAGGAGGACAATTCGCAGATTTTGGATACAGCCGCATCGTCCAGGCCGATAATCGCCGCCATTTTACCTACGCCTGCCGGTACGGCTTCGCTCATGGCACGACCACGAAAAGCAACCAGAGAGACAGCATCCTCAAAAGTAATCGCACCGGCAGCCACCAGTGCCGAATATTCCCCCAGGCTGTGCCCGGCCATCTGGCCTGCATCGCACCCGCCACGCGCACGCCATAGACGGTGCAGTGAGATAGATGCGGTCAGCAGGGCCGGCTGGGTGAATTCGGTTCGGTCAAGCTTGCCATCGGCATCATCCATCACCAGTGCCTTCATATCATAGCCGAGAATATCCGAAGCCTGGGCGAACGTATCCGCGACAACCGCCTCATCTGCAATCAGCTCCGCCAGCATTCCTTTGGATTGCGATCCCTGACCGGGAAAGAAAAATGCCACATTTGAACTCATATAAATATAATTCCTTATAAATCCATGAACCAGCCAATCACAATGACCGGCTATTTATAGGAAGTGCTGATTTATTCCGCACTTCCCTGCAGGCCATTCATGGCCTGTCAAAATCAATCGCGCAAGTGATTGATTTTATGAGCAAAGCTAAAACTATGCTTTTAGCTTCGCGTGGCTGAATATTGCATCCGTACAATATTCAGCGTCTCCTTAATCTTTCGACCAGCGAACCAGATTCGCTCCCCATGCAAAACCGCCGGCAAACGCCTCAAACAGAAGCAGTTGCCCCTTCTCCAGCCTGCCTTCACGGTAGATATGATTCAGCGCCATCGGCACACTGGCTGCAGAGGTGTTGGCATGACGATCGACTGTTACAGCCATGTGATCCTGATCTATTTTCAGTTTCTTTGCGGTGGCCTGTAAAATCCTGATATTGGCCTGATGCGGAATCAGCCAGTCGACCTCTGACTGGTCAACCCCATATTTTTCAAGCACCTCTATAACCACTTCACCCAGCTTGGTCACCGCCACGCGAAACACTTCATTGCCCTTCATCTCGACCGCAGCCACCCCTGCCGAGTCAACATGGAGATCCGTCGGCTCTTCGCCCGGTGCCGCTCCCGGATGGGGGTGCCGGGCCATCAGCAAATGCCGGTAAGAGCCGTCGCAATGAAGGACAGAACCGACAACACCACCCCCGCCATCCTGACCATCCTCACGCGTCTCCAGCACCACCGCACCGGCACCATCACCAAACAGCACACAGGTTGAACGATCCTGCCAGTCAAGGATTCTGCTCATCGACTCAGCACCAATCAACAGCACCCGCCTGAACATACCGCCACGCATCATGCCATCGACCTGTGCCAGGCCGTAAACAAAACCGGAACAGACCGCCTGAATGTCCCAGGCGGGAAAATCCTTACCACCCAGCTTGTATTGAACAATACTGGCGGTTGAGGGGAAAATCAGATCGGGTGTTGTGGTCGCAACCACAATGGCATCAATATCATCAATCGTGATTCCGGCATCTTCCAGCGCCTGTTTTGCTGCCTCGGTGGCCAGATCAGATGTCTGCTGATCCCTGGCAATAATATGGCGCTGGCGGATACCTGTTCGCTCACGAATCCACGCATCGGATGTATCCACTATGGTGGAGAGTTCGTCGTTGCTCAGTACCCGTTCAGGCAGATAACCGCCCACACCAATAATATGGCTGGTCAATGTCATCAGAGTTCTGCCACGCCATTCATGGTTTCGATGATATTATCAACAAGGTTGGCCTGAACTTCACGAATCGCCACATCAATGGCACAGGCGTAGGCATGGGCATCAGCCGAGCCATGGCTCTTCACCACAATACCATTCAGGCCAAGCAGAGGAGCGCCATTGTGTTCACTCGGATGCAGCGCATCTTTCACACGCCGTAGCGCGCCGGAGGCCAGCATGGCGCCGGTTTTTGCCACAATGGATGAGGTCAGCTCACTTTTCAGCTGGGTGAGAATCAATTTGGCCACACCCTCCATGGTTTTCAGAGAGACATTACCGACAAAGCCGTCACATACAACCACATCAACCGAATCGCCGAACAGATCCGCACCCTCAACATTACCGATAAAGTTCAGGTCTGACTCCTTCAGCCTGGATGCAGTCACCTTAATCACATCGGTCCCCTTAATATCCTCACTACCGATATTGAGCAGCCCGACTCGAGGGGACTCAACGCCCTCGGCCGCCTGCATATAGCATGAGCCCATCACAGCAAACTGCAACAGGTGTTCGGAGGTACAATCGACATTGGCGCCGATATCGAGGAAAAAGGTCGAGCCACCGCCCACGGCAGGAACCATGGAAGCAAGCGCCGGACGGTCAATACCGTGAATCGTTTTCAGAATCAGCTTGGATATGGCCATCAGGGCGCCGGTATTGCCGGCGCTGACCAGTGCATCCCAGTGACCGTCACGTACGGCACGCGCACCGACATGAATTGATGAGTTCTTTTTGCGGCGAAGCGCAACAGCCGGAGCCTCGCACATATCGATCACATCAGCTGCCTCGATAATCTCAACCTGCCCGGCAATACCGCCAGCTTCAAGCGCGGGCAGAACTGTTTCAGGCTGGCCGACAACGCCCAGTACCAGGCTGCTGTCGCCTCTCTTCAGAACCTGAGCCAACGCATCAACAACAATGCCAGGAGCACCATCGCCCCCGTGTCCATCCACTAAAATGCGAATGGCGGGGCCATCCTGCAAGGTAGAAGGCATCAGACTTCGTCTTTCGCTACAACCTCGCGGCCTTTGTAGTGGCCACAACTCTGGCATGCGTGATGCGGGCGCATCATTTCACCGCATTCAGGGCACTCGCTCATGCCTGACACGGTAATCCGATCATGAGCCCTGCGCATATTGCGCTTGGACTGACTGGTTTTTCTCTTTGGAACTGCCATCTTTTCAATACTCCTATCATCAAAACTGATGAATACCTTCAGGAATCAAACCTGATATGACGCAGAGCCGCAAACGGATGATCATCATCATGTTGCACGCATCTGCATTCATGCCTGTTTAAATTTTCACCACACTGCTGGCAAAGCCCTTTGCACGATTCGCTGCAAACCACCATCGGCTTCCATGCCAGCCAAACCTCTTCACGCAACACATCCACCAGATCGATCAATCCGGGGGGCGCCAGATATTCGCATGTATCAAAATCATCCGACTCTTCCACCGGATCTCCAAGCTGGAAGTAACGATTGCATTCACCTTCCATCAACATTGGAAACTCAATATTGCAACGCATACACTGCCGCATCAGCTCAACACACCATCGCCCCTGCAAAGTAAACAGGCCCGCCTGCAAGGCGATCTCCCCTTTCCACTCAACATCTCTGCAGAGACAGGCGGGAGCATCAATCATGCCGTGCCGGCTATCTTCAAAGAGGAGCCGTGGTATTTCAAGGGACCACTGCCTTCCACTTGATGGCAACTCCTGCAGTTTAAAACGTAATTGCTGCCGCACAAGCAAATCCTCCGCATCGGACATATTATCACGCCAGCGAATGCAGGCGGCATTATGGTTATTGAGGCATATGGGTCAACGAAAACCTTGCTAGACCGTACCTTTACTGTACATACTTTGACAAATGTAGCAATAATCGCTATTTAACTACATAATGGCAGTAACATTGATGACTTACGCAAAAACATCCATGCGCATGGATGGACGTGCAAATCGACAGCCTGTGACGCAAGGAGTTGATTTACAAGGAAAAGTTAAAATCACACCTTTTGCTTCCATGGAACAAAAAGGCCATGGATGAACCTTTTAGGACTTCATCACTTCTAATCGAAGAGGAAACATGACTCAGGGAACATCAACTGAAGACGCAAAGAAACTGTTGGAAACCGTCAGCTTTGAGCTGGATACGGATCTTCGCCTCCACCCGCAAAAACTGGAGCTCGGCAGAGCCGAGCTGCTTACCGATGCCCTGACCCTCCCCTTCATGGACATTGAAAAGCGCCTGAATCAGTACGTTACAGGCTCATCGGGGGCTGAAAGGCAGTTCTTGCAGAAAAGCATGAAGGCCTACCTTGCCAAGCTCAATGCCAATCCTCTGATTCCGCTTCAGTTCAGGCTGAAAGTTCTTGGTCATTTTGAACGTGAACTGGAACTTTTTGATTCGGAAATGACCGCTGCCGTACTGAATGCACACAAAATCGGTGTTAACCTGGTGCAAAAAGCTGCGCGCAGCGAACCCTCCTACTATCGTGTACTGGTAGAGATGGTTTCCAATGCGCTGGAACTGGCAGTGAAAATGCTGCGCATCGGATTTGAGCAGTACCAGGCACCTGCAGTACTCACAAACCGCCAATCTTTTGACCTGATGCGCCTAGGCTTAAGCGTTGTTCCCACCCTGCCTGAAGATGCAGCCAAAGAGAGAGAACGACTCTACAGGGTCATAAGCAGTCATGAATTTCTGCGCATGCTGGATTTCTTCGGCAAGTCGAAAGATGAACAGAAGATGAGCTGGAATGAACTGGAGTGCCATGTCGGAATACTTGAACCGAAACTGCTTCGTAAAGGCGAGGGTGCGCCCGAACTGAAAGATGAAACCATTATGGTTACCAACTTCATGCGCCCAAATGAAACTGCAAGGATCGTCTCCGAACTGCCCGATAAATGTTTAACAGACATGATCATTATCCCACTGAACCGGTTTATCGAGCGTATGATCACTGCCATCAACCGGGTTGAGACCGTTCTGAAAAGCCCGGAGTTGCAGAAAAATGACCTGCATACAGAAGAGGCGCTGCACAGAACCATCATTGGCGGCAATGCCATTCTTGATACACTCAGAAACAAAGACCGCGCTACTGTGCGTGAAGACTATGCAGGCACGCGCCTGATTATGGAGTGGGATGCCAGGAAGGCATTCAAGGAAGCGCATACTGCCGTTGTGCTGGATGAATATGAATATGCGCCGTCTGAGCGAGGCAATGTGGATGCCTGGTCAGTCACCAACATAAGCAGCCATGGCGTTGGCCTGGAGCGAATCAGTGATGCCAGTTTCGAACTGGGAGTCGGTGCGATTGTCGGCCTGAGCTGGATACCGCACAGGGGAGAACCCATGCTGGGAACCATACGCTGGATCAAGAAGCCGAAGCCCGGTGAACAACGCATGGGCATAAAGTTTTTCAACCAGAAACTCAAGCTATACAAAGGCGTGATGCTGGGAGGGAGCGCCGAGGATGCGCATCTATCCCGAAGCTGGCCAGTTCTGGTCAAACCAGGAAAACCCTATCACACAGCCATATTTCCTGACTGTAAAATCTTCAAAAACATGACTTTCATGCTTTCGCATGAAGGCAAAGGCGCCCACTTTAAAGTCATTAAGGTTATGAAAACAGGCCCAAATTACGCTTTCTGCAAGGTCGGCCTGGCAGAGGAGCTTACCACAACGCATAATCTCGACTTCAGTTAGGCCTGTTAACAAACACCCTCCTGCGGTAATATTTCAGTTCCCTGATCGATTCATGAATATCTGCCAGGGCCAGATGCTCCCCCTGCTTGGCCGGTGCAGGCAAACCCGGATACCAGCGCCTTACCAGTTCCTTGATGCTGCTGACATCAATATTTCGGTAGTGCAGATACCCCTCAAGTTCGGGCATATAACGGACAAGAAAACGGCGGTCCTGATGAATGGAATTTCCACACAGGGGAGATGCCCGTTCCGGCACATACTGCCTGATAAAAGCCAGTGTCTGTTTTTCAGCCTCGGCAAGTGAAACCGGCGACTTGCGTACCCGTTCAGTCAGCCCCGAATCACCATGATGCTGTTTACACCACTCATTCATCGCCTCCAGAACACTGTCCGGCTGATGAATCGCCAGGTTCGGGCCTTCAGCAACGGTATTTAACTGCTCATCCGTAATAATGGTCGCAATTTCAAGAATTACATCCACTTCAGGATCAAGCCCTGTCATCTCAAGATCCATCCAGACCAGATGTTTTCTGTTTGGTATCGTTGCAGTTGTCATGAGCGGCAACCTAACACATGCATACCCATCTGATGAGCCATAACAGCAAGTGATTCATTCCCGTTCTGCATTTTCATGCAAATCTGATCCCAGGCTCTGCGAACAGGATAGTGACGCCGGAAACTGGCAAAGGCCCTTGCAAGTCCACAATCTGAAAGAGCGCTCCAGCGACGCATTTCAGCATCATCTCTCATGATCGGATAAAGTGTTGTAGCCATAGCATGCAGATCACTCCACAGGTCACCACTACATCCGATCTCATACAGATCTTCAACAGCAGGCAACTCGCATGCCATACGCCATGCCGGCTCAGTCTCCAGATATCTGCAAAGTGCATTATAGATATACTGCGTATTGGCGGCTTTTCCGTCCAGTGAGTGGCCTGCAATATGTGGCGTTGCAATCACCATCTGCGGATGGGCCAATAGCCGTCTGGAGATATTCGGCTCTCCCTCCCAGCAATCCAGCACGGCAAAACGATCACTGCTGCAATCCAGCCAGTCTGCCAAAGCCTCGTTGTCAACACAGACTCCACGCGCAGCATTGATGATGCCTTTGCCCCGAAAGGCCGCGAGAAATTCAGCATCAACCAGATGTGCGGTTTTATCCTCACCGTCGTGGATCAGGGGTGTATGCAGCGTGACCAAATCCGCCTCTTCCAGCAACTGATCAACAGAAGAGAAACCAACATCAGTCTCCAGCCGCTCTCTGGGCGGATCATTCAGCAACAGATTCATACCCATCGCGGCACAAACCTTTGCAAGGGTACTGCCAATACGCCCCACGCCGACAATGCCAAGCGTAGTGGCCGGTATCGAAATCAGCCTGCGCATATGCAGTTCGAGCAGGGCTGTAATCATATATTCAATTACCGAACCGGTGGAACTGCCTGCAGCAGTAGCCCATGTTATGCCATTGGCCAAAAGCCATGCTTTGTCGTAATGATCATCACCAATTGTGGCTGTAGCTGCAAAACGGACCGGTGTGCCCTCCAGCAGTGCCGCATCCACTCTGGTGGATGAGCGAGTTAACAGTATCTCTGCATCTTTCAGTGCTTCGTGGGTGATCTCCCTGTTTTCGAGCACACAGAGGTCAACATCAAACCCGGGGATAGAGGAGAATGCTGATGCCACACCCCAGATGTGAGCATCGGCAACAATGTGCAGTTCCCTTTTTTTCAAGCTGACGATTTTTGGATTTTCCTGATAAGATTTGTTGATGAGTGTCCCACCAGAAACGGAACAACAACCACCTCGCCGCCCGCCTCCCGCACCTCTTTCGCCCCTACAATATCCTCCGGCCTGTAGTCTCCGCCCTTGACCAGCACATCGGGCAGAAGTGCCCTGATCAGGTTAATCGGCGTCTCTTCAGAAAAGGGAACCACCAGATCAACAGACCTGAGACCTGCGAGCATATGAGCCCGGTCAGCAAGCCTGTTTACCGGGCGAGGCGGACCCTTCAACTGTCTGATCGAATCATCACTGTTCAGGCCGACAATCAGAATATCGCCCAGACTCCTGGCATCTTCCAGATAGGTCACATGGCCAGGATGAAGAAGATCGAAACAGCCATTGGTAAAGACCACTCGCTTATTTCCCTCACGCCACTGTTCCCGCCGTCTGACTGCCTCGGACAACTCAACGAAGCGGCTCTTCAGTCTGGCCATCACCTTGAAGGGCTTACCCGAAGCAGATCAACAATTGCAGTGACTCCATCTATGTTCCGCGCAATATCCTTGGCCCGGTAACGCTGCTCACTTTCGTTGACCACCCCCTGCAGATAGACCTTTCCGTCAACCGTCTCGACATGAATGGAGAATCCGGATACCACCTTATCGTTAAGAAAGGCTGTTTTGATCTTTGTTGTGATCCAGCTATCACTGAAAAGATTCCCGGTTGACGGCTCGCCAATGTTCAAATGGCTTTTGACATCACGGACTCCCTCAGTATTCCGGCATATATAAACCGCCCGGTCAATATGCTCCTGGCTCGGCAGATAACCGGTCAGCCAGACAACATTTTCAATCACTTCAACACTAACCCAGCGCGAGGGCATATCTTTTTCAGCAATAAGCCGGGCATCGATTTTCGATGCAATGGCCACATCATCAACATGCTGCCCCAGCGATCGTTCATCATGGATCACGCTGCCGACGGCAACACCTCCACCGACAATTGCCGTTGCCACACATGAAGAGAGGGCAGAAGAGCAGAGAATTAACAAACAAAACCGAAATAACACAGTAACAACTCCTGTAACTAACGTGCGCATTTTTCTATCCCGTGATACGATATCTGTCATTACATGGAAAAAGCCCATATGCATTGTTTCTGTTTCATATTAACGGGCAGTTCCGCTTAACAGATATGCGAAGGTCAGGCAGAGCAGTGCAAGCAGCAGATAGAGTGCCAGAGGCGACTTCTGTTGCCGCTTGTTCCAGGGGTTTTTGTTTACAGGTGCTCTGTTTTCAAGATTCTCATCCATCATTTATACCACACGGAAGAACAGCAGATCGCATCATTCAACCTCATCACCCAACGCGTCAAGCACGGCACCGAATAATAGCGGCACCATAATTTCATCCGGCCCGGAAAGCCAGCAGCCTGCGCCTCCCGGTTGGGAGAGACGTCCTACCACATCAGCTACGGAAGAAGAGGAGGCAGAAGGGTCAATCACAGCCGTTGTAAGCCGCTCTACCTTCTTGCCCAAATTCCTTGCTGCATCAACAGCCTGCAGAAACAGACGCGGCATCACCACGCTGGAAGCAATATTAAGAATCACGCCGCCACTGGCCTCCGCCATCATCCCGGCAAGCAGTCTGAAATCATACATGGCAGCCGCACCCAGAGACTCGCCGTGCGCCTGTGGATGCAGTGTAAAGGTATCGGCACCAATAGCCGGATGAACGGTAACAGGGATGCCGTAGCGGCATGCCGTGGCAACAACAGAGTGCTCAAGGTGCTCCAGCTCGGTATCCAGCAGCTTCTTTCCGACGCTTTTGCCAAAGCCCCAATTCTCAATGGCTCCGAGATTCACAGCATCATTGATAAGGCGCCCTGTCTCTTCCGTCATGCAAAAGCGGCCATCTCTCAGATCCTGGTCCCGGTAACGCAGCGTCTGGCCTGTCATGGCAATCTCAACATCCTGAAGAAGTGCTTCTCCGGTAAGCGCTACGCCTGAAACAAGCCGCTGTTCAATCAGCTTGGCCAGCAGCGGACTCAGACCTGAATCCATCACATGCCCGCCACAACCCACAATCACTTTGCGGCCACGCCGATGGGCCGAAACAATCGCATCTCTTAACAGGAAAAGATCCGCACCCGCACCGAGATTGGGCAGACTGCAGAGAAAGTCCGCCAGTCGCCCCCCTGCCCTGTATGGCGCTCCGAAATCATGCTCGTCGGAATCCACCTTGCGCTCCGAAATCGGAACGGTTCGCAATGAACTGAAAGGGAGCGGACGGGTAGTCACGATTGACCTCCAAACATCATTTCATCAATCAGTGAACAGAGAATATGCAGGCAGGTGATATGCATCTCCTGCACCCGGGGGGTCGAGGTATGCGCAATATTCAGGTGCACACCTGCATGGCCACGCCTCCCCAACACTCCCCCATCACCCCCTGTCAGTGCAATTGTCTCCATGCCTATCGCCCTTGCAGCATCAACCGCTGCCACGACATTGGCAGAGTTTCCACTGGTCGAGATGGCCAGCAATATGTCTCCAGGCCTTCCCAAGGCTTCAACCTGACGGGAAAAGATATCATCGAAAGAAAAGTCATTGGCAATGCTGGTGATGACGGAGGCATCATGGGTCATCGCGATGGCCGCCAGACCAGGGCGGTTCATTTCAAAACGGTTCACCAGTTCACCGGCAAAATGCTGTGCATCGGCTGCCGATCCGCCATTTCCACAGACCAGAATCTTGCCTCCATGGTTGAGACAATCGACCATCTTTTCAGCGGCACTTAACAGTGGCTTATCCAGTGATTGCAGGCATGCCTGGCGGAGAACGATTCCGGCCTCCATTGCCTCTCTGATGATCTCTTTCATATCGTATGCCCTTACCTGAAAACGCTACCTGAACACATCGATCAAATGTTCAATGTTCGGAAATGGATTAAAACCACTTCCCGGCGTCAGGATGATTAAATCGAAGCGGCATTGCAATGCCGCAAATCGGGGATGCCTGCCAAGGTAGGCCGTTGCTGCCGATCGCAGGCGTTCACATTTGTCGGCATGTAGTGCCAAAAGACCATCTTCACGTGCCTGATAAGACTTTACTTCAACAAATGCCACTATTTCATCTTTCTGCGCCACGATATCCAGTTCGCCCCGGCCTGCGCGAACATTACGATCGACAATCAAATAGCCATGTCGCCTCAGGTAACGGGCAGCCCGCTCTTCGCCAACCCTCCCCTTCTCCGTACTCATCCGGCTTCATGCTCCAGCAGCAGCGCATAGACACGGGCTTTTGCCACCCCGCACTGTTTTGCCACGGCTCCGGCACGCCGGGAGGGGGGCATGGCCCGCATCTCCTCGCAGTTCAAAGCCGCAATCAGATCATCATCCGTTATTTCGGCCTTACCGGTGGCCGGAGCGATTAACAACACAATTTCACCGCGCGGATCATCTTCCCTGAAATGCTCCAGCACCTTCTCCAGTGATCCGCAGACAAAATTCTCATGCAGTTTGGTCATCTCCCGGGCAACACACACTTCACGCCCGGCCAGACCGGCAGCATGCAGTGCCGCAAGTGTTTTAACCAGGCGGCGCGGCGACTCAAGCAGCACATAGGTATGACTGGCCTTCGCAAGCGTTGAGATAAGCTCTCTCCTGCTCCTGCCGCTGCGCGGAAAAAAACCGGCATAGGTAAACTGGTCGGTTGGCAGACCGGATGCACAAAGCGCCGTAACAGGGCTGGAGACCCCGGGTATGGGAGAGACCCTGAAACCTGCGTCGCGAACCTTTTTCACCAGGCGGTATCCCGGATCATTAATCAGCGGTGTTCCCGCATCACTGATCAGAGCCACATTTTTGCCGCACTCCAGATGGCGGATGATTTTTAAGGCGGCCTTCCCCTCATTATGTTCATGACAGGTCATCATCGGTGTGGTAATTCCCAGATGCGCAAGCAGACGACCACTGACACGCGTATCTTCCACAGCAATCACATCAGCCTCGCGGAGGGTTTCCGCGGCACGATAGGTGATATCGCCGAGGTTGCCGATCGGGGTGGCAACAATGAATAGTTGGCCTTCCGGGCTCAGATGTTTATCTTGCGATTCCATGTGCTCTCTACTTTATCTGCGGAGTCAATCTGCCGCAATGACTTGCAACATCGATCCTGAAAAATCGCCCGGCTTCAGGGCAGGGCTTGTCCTTCTGCTACTGGTAACTCTGCTCTTAGGTGCCTGTGGCCCCAAGAAGGAGATGCCCCCGGCTGTCGTCAAGCCGGTTCAGCCCCATCCGTTTACCCGCCTTGCCCCTCCTCCGCAGAGCGCCAGGGAAATTCAGGCCCTTCTGGAGCTGGCAAGAGTCTATAACGAGATCGATATGGCGCTCACCGGGCTTGAGGAACTGGCCAGCATGGCACCGCCGCCTATCAATGAAGAGGCCGCGTTCAGACGTGTCGAACTGATGCTGGAGTTCCTCTATCCGCAGGCTCCTATCGAGGCTGAACAACTGGTGCAGCAGTTCCCGATGCATGCACTAACGCCGTATGTTCACGCATGGCTGGCCAAATGGTGGATCAATCAGAACCATGATGCCCGGGCGCTGGAGGCGTTTATTCATGTCCTCAGGCATCCCCGGCTGACACGCGAACTGGCAGAGGAGGCACTCAACAGTGCCATGCCGATTGTTCAACGCGCACCTGAAAAAGAGGCGGTTGCCTGGCTGCTTACAGCGGCAGAAATTGACTTTGGCCGTCAGGAGTACTGGTTACGCGCTGCTGCAAACAAAGCTTCACTTGATACCATCATTCAACTCCATCAGGAGAAACGGCTTGAGCAGGAGGCGATCAAAATCTTCTATCTGCATGCCGCCAGAGTCCGGCTGATGTCCGGTCAGATGGAGGAATTGCGCTCTATTGCAGACATCCTCTCTGCAGAAATGCCATATGATGCCATCACCCGAAAAGTAGAGGCATGGGCCTCCGGCATCACGCAGCACGTGACCATTGGCGTCCTGCTTCCTCTGTCGGGCAAATATGCCCGTTTCGGCGAAGAGGCGCTACGCGGCATCCGCCTGGCCATCGCCAATGAAGCCTATGCTGATAAAGTGGATCTTCGCATCGAAGACAGTGCAAGCCATACAGATGGCGCAATCCACGCCTATCAACAGCTTGTCACAAGTGGTTGCGACTGGATCATCGGACCGCTGCTATCTGAACACACTGAGGCACTGCTGCCGCACCTTGCACCCCATATCCCGGTTATCAGCCTGGCCAACCAGACCCGTATTGCCGAAGCATCGCCCGGACTTTTCATCCATACACTGGCCAAAACCGTGCAGGCTGCATACATGGCAGAGTTTGCCTGGCAGCAGGGTGCCAGAAAGGTTGTGGTGTTAAGCAGTAACAATTCCGGGGCCATCAGCGAGGCTGAGGCATTTGTGAGCACTTTTGAACAGCTGGGCGGTGAAGTTGCCGAGCAACTTGTCCTGGAAGATACCATTGACCATCGTTCCGAGCTTCAGGCACTGCGCGAGCGAAGTGATGATGAGGAGTTGCTTGCCGAACTGGATGAGGATATTGCACTGCTGTCAGCAGAGACCGAGCTTGAGATCCGCATGCCGGTCAATTTTGATGCGATATATATTGCACTTCCGGGCAAACACGTGGCAACCCTCGCCGGCCAGCTCGCCTATGTTGATATCAATGAAACGCCACTCTACGGCAGCAGCCGCTGGCAGGACGGCCACCTGCTCGATGATCGCGGGCGTTATCTGGCGACATCACGTTTTGCCAGCATCAACTTTCCTGTCGCTGACGGCAACACGGTTCGCCGCATGCTGAGCTCATATCGCGAAGCATGGGGCGCAGGCAAACCTGGAAAACTGTTCGGTATGGCCTATGACTCTGTTCTGATCGCAGCAGTTCTCGGCTCTCGATTAGGATTGCATGGTCGTGATGCCATTCAGGGCTTGCATGACGCTGAAGGATTCCCGGGCCTGACGGGCCATGTCCGTTTTGACAAAAATGGTGTGGGCCGGAAAGAGTTTGAAGTTTTCACCATCAAACGCGGCAAACTGGTTCCTGCGGGATAGTCCAATGACCACTTTCGACCGAAAACAGACATTCAGCAAAACACCCTTTGCTGAAAGCAATATTGAATTATTTTGAAGCTTTTTTTGCTCTCGAGAACAGAAAGATGAGTGAAAAAGGAGCGAGTAGGAAAATCCTATTGCCTGATCAGTTTCAGTTTCTCAAAAAGTAATCATGTGCATGAAGAATTAGGACGTAAATGAAAGTAATCGAAGAATTTATAAAGAAAGAATCATCAAGTGGTATTTTGTTGATCTTTGCGACTATTTTGGCGCTAATTTTAAGCAACACAGCAATGTCGGCAATGTATGAATCATTTTTGCATATCCCTATAGAAATACGAGTGGGGGCATTGCATCTTGATAAGTCGCTTTACCATTGGGTCAATGATGGCCTGATGGCTATTTTCTTTTTATTGATCGGCCTGGAAGTGAAGAGAGAAATCTTGGAGGGCGAACTGTCATCGTTAAGCAAAGCTGGATTGCCAATCATCGCCGCTATTGGCGGAATGCTTGCCCCAACAATAATCTATCTGGTATTTAACCAAAATGATTCGATTGCTATGAATGGATGGGCAATCCCAACAACTACGGACATTGCATTTGCATTGGGCATCCTTTCTCTGTTGGGTAACCGGGTTCCGGTTTCACTTAAAATATTCTTGATGGCATTAGCGATTATTGATGATCTAGGAGCAATTATCATTATTGCCCTACTTTATACAGCCGAGCTGTCCATGTTATCTGTTATTGTTGCAATCATTGCTATAGCAACCTTAATCACGCTAAATAGATTTGGTGTCTCAAGACAAGCAGCTTACTTCATTGTTGGTGCAATTTTATGGGTGAGCGTCCTCAAATCGGGGGTTCATGCAACATTGGCAGGTGTTATTTTAGCATTTTCAATTCCGTTAAATGCAAAAGATAAAAATAATCAACCCGTTTCACCGGCAAAAGAGATCGAGCATAACCTCCATTTTTGGGTGGCTTTTTTCATCTTACCCCTGTTTGCCTTCGTGAACGCTGGTGTCAACATCACGCAAATATCGCTTGACCAAATGGCAAATTCGGTGCCGCTGGGAATAATCCTTGGGTTGTTTATTGGCAAGCAACTTGGCGTTTTCGGCTTTAGTTGGCTTGCGATTAAACTCAAACTGGCAGAGCTACCAAAAGATAGTACTTGGATGCAACTCTATGGGGTGTCCATATTAACAGGGATTGGATTTACCATGAGCCTGTTTATAAGTTCATTGGCTTTTGAAGATGATACTGTTTTTCAACATACAGATAAGCTTGCAATACTTATGGGGTCATTTGTCTCGGGAATTGTTGGTTATTTGGTGCTCAAAAAAGCTAAAAGCACATAAAGCGTGTTTCTGGTAGTCTGAAGTGCAAGGGAAACGCCATATTCGGCTCAAAAGGCTGTGGATACTCCGGCAGCGGGGCATGGATATTGAGGAACGATATGTGCCGAACGTGCGAGCGACCTATGCTTTAGCCTTAGCCAAAGCCGACTTAATTATCTCCTTGATTGCATCTGTCTTGAATTGAGATTCAAAAGATACTTTGAATCCATGTTGGAAACTATTAAACAACGCCTCTGCATGTTTTATCTTCTGTTTCTCTTCATCCCGCAGGCTTCTCTTATCGGTATCCTTGGTTTCGACTATCAGGTTTAACGTTTTTTGTCCGTTGTCATATTCAACAACATAGGCGAAATCAGGGGAATAGGTTCCACCGCCTGCAACGGGAATACGGATAGAGTTTTTTGGTATTTTGGTAAATACCGTCACCTCTGTAATGGATGAAATGATATTTTTCTTTTCCAAAGGCGAGTCGTAAAAGACTTCCTCGAACAGGTATTGCTTCGCTGTCTTTTCCGTTTCATCTTGTTTCGTTCCCAAGCCTGCTGCTGAAATTCTTGAGTATGGCTTTCCTTTACTGTCCGTGAACACGGTCGGGTGAATGCTGTTGCTAACCTTGGTATATCCGACTTCATACTTTCCGAAGGCGTGCTCAAGCAAGTACATCTTAAAGCCATTTCTAATCGTTCGAATAGTTGGGTAGCTTAGATACTGGTTAATATTTAAATCGCTCTTCAATTCCACAAACAATTGATGCAAGGTTTGAATGTTCACACACAGCTCACGCCCAAGAGCCATCAGAAAATCTTTATAGCTCATGGTGACAAGCGGCATTATTTCATTATCCAGCGAATCTTCTTCTGTGGCAAAAGCACCTTCTTGCGTAAACTCAATTTTAGCGTGTTTGGTTACACTCCCCTGCGCCTTAAAATCATCCTTATGCTTTTTGAAGTAGGCTAAAAGAATGGACTTAAAAGCATCTTCGGAATCTATTTTGTACTCCAAAATTACCCGCTGATTGATTGCTTCCCACAACGCTTTGAGTTCATTGTATTTTGCGACCCGAAGCGTGGCCTTTTTCTCTTTCACATTGCCACTGCGAACTTTATTGGCTTTAAGCCCAGAGGGTGGCACAGCAAGCGGATAAGCGTTCTTCACGATGTCAAAGCCACCATCTTTAAAGTCACGATTAAATTCAATCGCTTGCTTTGCAATAAGATTTCCGAGAACGGAGTTCTCATCTTCTTCTGGATAAGCCAGCAAGATTCTCTGGAGCATTTCATCCGTAAACTTAGACTCCTGAGCCTGAAACTCGCCTGACTTACTATTAATTTCATTCACCAGAGCGTTGGCAAAGTCCTGTTCTGTAAAATCCACATAGTAATGCAACTCAAAATTCTCGTCTTTCACTCGGCTCATGTACTCATTGACAGGGAGCCTTAAACCACGACCGACCTCTTGCAGCTTGGATGTTTGCGAACCACTGGAACGCAATTTGCAAATCTGAAACACATTCGGGTTATCCCAGCCTTCCCGCAGCGTCCATTTGGAGAAGATAAAGCGGCGAGGGTTTTCAAGACTTAACAGTGTTTCCTTATCATGCAAAATCTCAGTGATTTCCTGCTCAACTTTCTCATCATTGCCAGTGTTATCTTTCGAGAAATAACCGCCATGAACCAAGGATAAGTCCTGCAAGGTCTTTTCAAGATAAGTTTTGTAAAACGGATGCGTTTCCGTCTTCAGCAAAGACTCCGCTTGCGCTTTGACCAAAGCCTCAAACTTTGTCTTGAGAGAACCAGCAATTTGATGGTCGCCACGATAGCCTTCAATATCATCAATAAAGAAAAGCGTCAGCGGCTTAATTTTCACATCACGGGTTAATAAGTCTCTTTCTATTTCAAAATGCCGCCGCACGGCATTGGCAATCATCTTATCTTGCAAGGATTCCGCATAGGAATATGGATTAATGACACTGCCGACTTTTAATTCTAAGCCATTGGAAAGAACAACCACGCTTTGGTTATGGTTTTCAATCGTCACCCCCTGCATGGCAGGGTGAATCATCTCAAGGCTTTCACCCTTGATGAGCTTCACCTGCTTCTTCTTACCATGCTCATTGAGTTCAAATACAGCCTCCAAAATCTTTTTCGACTTTCCGCTGCTGGTTGGTTCATCCCGATAAAGCCGTAAGAGCTTGATGGAAATGTTGTTGCCTTCCTCAAATTCTTCCACATAAGTGACTACGCCTTTCACCAAATCCTGATTAAAGGCATCCACAGCCGTGAGTTCGTGGATAAGGTTTTCATATTTGTTATCGAAGGTGGCTCCAAATCGCAAAATACATTGCGACCCCATAAGCTGAATTTTCTCCCAAGTTTTTTTCTTGGGGGGGAACTTATGCGGCTCATCCACAATGGTAAAAGGGTTCACCGATGCAAGGGCTGAAAAAGGCGTGTCATAGGTGTCGAACAACTGGCGGTCAAACTTCATTTCCATCGTTGGCGAATTTATCATGCCTGCGTTAATCACCAGCACATGGATGGTATCGTTATGATTTGCCTCCACAAATTCGGTGACTGCTTGCGGCATATAGCTTCTTTTGTTTTTCTTTCCTCCGCCGTTTTTCTGGCTTTCCACCACATGCACCTTCATGGCTTTGTGATAAATATCCTTAAAGTGCATTTTGGTGGCAGGTGAACGCAAAAAGCTTACTGTGCCCGCTTTAATGGAAAGCGTGGGAACCACCACAATAAACTTCCAAATCCCATAGGTGCGTTGCAGTTCAAACATTGCCTTGGTATAGGTGTAGGTTTTGCCCGTGCCAGTCTCCATCGATATATCCAGCACATGGCTTTTGCCATTGATAATGCGGCAATCGGTTTTGAAAATGCCTTGGTATTTCTGAATCTCAGAAATGTTTTTGGCGTAATCTAAGGTTTGAAGGTTTATCCGAGGGTTACAAACCTTTCGCATGCTTGCATTGGCTTCCTGCTCAACGGTTAAATCTTTAAACACATTGATAATCGACTCCACCGCAGCCGTTTGGTGCGGCAAGTCTTGCTCGAAGTTAAATCCAGCCATGACTAATACCTAAACTCAATGCTGATATGCTTATCTTTCTTGTTTTTATATTGGGTGATGGCTTCGGCAATTTCCCGCTGGTGTTTACTATCAAAGTTCACACCATTCACCACAAGTTTCTCAACCTCAAAATGATTGCTCGTATCGTCCAGCTTTTGCAGAAAAGCCACTAATGCCTCGCTGCTAAAGCCCTTGCGCATCAAATAACACACTTTGTCATGTTGATAAGCGGTGTACCCTGCCAAATCCACTTCTTCCAAATTTTTCGTCAATGCAATGCCGTCATACACCTTCCAAGTGGTTAATATATCATCCACATCATCGGATATTAAAGGCAAGGCTTGCTGCTCGTCCGATAGCGTGGGTATATCTTGCAAGTAGTCTTCGGGCAGAGGCTTGGTTTCAAATATCTTAAAGCCTAAATCACCTTCATAGTCGGGGCTTTCTTCTTTTATTTTTGCCGCCGCCTTTTCAATGCGAGCTTTGCAAATATCAAAAATAGTTTTGTAACCGGCTTTATACGCTTCAGACTTTTTATCCGTAGCCTCATCAATCTGCACGCTGATACAACGGCGCTTACCGCCATCTTCTGCATTGAGTTGCATCACGGCATGGGCTGTTGTTCCTGAACCTGCGAAGAAGTCCACAACAATCTCATTCTCATGTGTGCCAAAAGAAATTAACCTCCTAAGTAGCGATGTAGGTTTAGGGTTCGTAAAAAGCTTCTTCATTTCTGGAAATAGTGAACGAAGCTCATTGGCTCCCAGCCTACCATCTAATTCAAAAACGCTTGAAAGTTTATCGAGATAGTCTTTTGCGTACACTTTAAGTTCAATGATTTTATCGTGGTCTTTTCCAAATAAAATTTTATCATCTTCCAAAAGTTTCTGCATTGTTGATTCTGGAAAACGATAACCCATTAATGGCTCAACACATGGTTTCTTTGTTTTCGGATGAATAACATCATATCGATACCCCTCTTTACCTGGGTTATGCACACTTTGGCTCCCTGTATAAATGCCATCAAAATCTATATACTTATATCTATCCAATGCGCCTAATTGGAATTTATTTTTTCTAAACCACTCAGTATATTTTTTTTGAAGTAATTCTGGATTAGAATATTCCTGTATAAAATTATTCCCAATATTGATAAGTAAATCTTTTATTTTAGAATCAGAAGACTTCCAAACTCCCTCTAAGTAGCTCTTAGCCTTTGCATATACAAGTATTGTTTCGTGTTCGGTTGCGATGTTAGAAGGGTTATTATCTGTAACATTTTTCCATATAATCGAGCCTACACAATTCTGATCTCCAAAAACCTCATCACAAAGCATTTTAAGCTGCGCAACTTCGTTATCATCAATAGAAATAAAAATTACGCCATCATCTTTTAGTAACTCTCGTGCCACATAAAGGCGGGGATACATAAAGGTCAGCCATGCGCTATGACTATTCGCTTTGCTTTGGGTGAAATCCAAAATCCGCTGGGCTTCATCTTTATCAATGCCAGCCAGTTGCGAAAGCTGCCCTGCTGTAAACTTCCTGTCATCCTGATAAACAAAACCATCGGAGCCAGTGTTGTACGGCGGGTCAATATAAATCATCTTCACCTGTTCGCTGTATGCGTTCACAAGATGTTTCAACACTTCAAGGTTATCACCCTTAATCAACAGGTTATCACTGTCTTTATTTTCAGGCTTGGCATTATGCTCTTTATCTTCGGATAACAGGGTGCGGGGGTGCTCATTGGCAAGCAGCCTTGCATAGGATTTTCCCAGCCAGTTTAGAGCATAGGACTCCTTGGAAAGCTCTGAGCCACTTGCGCTCACCAAGTCTTGCAGCTTCTCAGGCATAAAAGCTCCGTGCTTGTCAAAACACTGCGGAAAATGCTTTTTCAACACCTCAAGCTGTTTACTGTTTGCTGTTACTTCCGAATTATCGAATGTCGTTTTTGCCATGCTCCGCCCCAGTGACTGTTATACGTCGAAGCATAACATTGCCAGCGCAACAATCTATTCTGGCAAGAAAAAACTCGTTATATTCAACATGAAAAGAGCGTGCAAACCATCATCTGCTAAGGTGCGCTAAAGCCTTACTTACAGTGGTTTCGGCATAGCGATGAGGGCTATTCTTGCCTCTTGACCTTGCCCGCTTTTCCAGTTCTTCAACAAGGCCGATGGGGTCGGCTCCATGTTCCAGCTTTCCGCACACATAACCCCATTCCGATTCGGATGCAGCCATTCCAGCAGAAACGATGTTTTTTGGAATCTTTATCGGGTATACAGATAAGCTTGCAATGGGGTCATTTGTCTCGGGAATTGTTGGTTATTTGGTGCTCAAAAAAGCTAAAAGCACATAACAAGGTATTGCTCCCAGACGGCTGAAACTGGGTCCGCACCTTTAAGCAGGCGGTGTATTTGGGTAGTTGTTTAGTATTCATTGCTAAAAATGGCCTCACATGGAGGCCATTTTGTTTATAGTTAGTACTGGAAATCAGGAAGCAAGCTGGCGCAGTACATACTGCAGGATACCACCGTGCTGGTAGTATTCCACCTCTTTCGGTGTATCGATGCGCACATCAACAGTGAAGGTCTTGACCGAACCATCTTCCGCCGTAGCTGTCACCGTCAACTCCTTGCCGGATCCGTCACCAATGCCATCAAAATCATACGTTTCCCGCCCTGTCAGTCCCAGTGAGTCGGCAGACTCCCCTTCCTTGAACTGCAGCGGAAGGATACCCATACCGACAAGGTTGGAGCGATGGATTCTCTCATAGGTTTCGGCAATTACGGCCTGCACACCCTGCAAACGCGGACCTTTGGCCGCCCAGTCACGCGATGAACCGGAACCATACTCCTTGCCGGCAAGGATGATGGAAGGCACGCCCTCCTCCCTGTACTTCATGGCTGCATCGTAGATGCTCATCTGTTTACCGGATGGCTGATGGATGGTGACGCCCCCCTCCGTTCCCGGAGCCAGGCGATTACGCAGACGGATGTTGGCGAATGTGCCGCGCATCATGACTTCATGATTACCGCGACGGGAGCCATAGGAGTTGAAATCCTTAAGCGCAACACCATGTTCCAGAAGATATTTACCTGCAGGTGAATCGGCCTTGATCGCACCGGCCGGTGAGATGTGGTCGGTGGTAACAGAATCACCCAGCAGCGCCAGTACACGCGCACCCTTAATGTCAGACACAGAGCCAGCCTCCTTGCTCATGCCTTTAAAATATGGCGGTTGCTGGATATAGGTGGAATCCGCATCCCATGCAAAGCGGTCACCGGTCGGTGCTTGCAGATTCTGCCAGTTGGCATCACCGGCATAGACATTGCCATAGGAGGCCTCGAACTGTGCGGCAGTCACACATGATGCCACGGCATCAGCCACCTCTTTCTGGCTCGGCCAGATATCCTTCAGGAAGACATCATTACCGTTCCGATCCTGACCGATTGGATCATTGTAGAGATCAATATTCATTGTGCCGGCAATGGCATAGACCACGACCAGAGGAGGGCTTGCCAGATAATTCATACGCACTTCGGCATGCACACGCCCTTCGAAGTTGCGGTTGCCGGAAAGCACCGAACATACTGCCAGGTCACCCTCGGCAATTGCTGCGGATACTTCGGCAGGCAGTGGCCCCGAGTTGCCGATACAGGTGGTGCAGCCATAACCGACCGTGTTGAAGCCGAGCTGATTCAGTGACTCTGTCAAACCAGCCTTGTCCAGATATTCGGTCACCACCAGTGAACCGGGGCCGAGTGATGTTTTCACCCAGGGAGCGGATGTCAGACCAAGGGCGGCGGCCTTTTTCGCCACCAGGCCTGCCCCCAGCATAACAGAGGGATTGGAGGTGTTGGTACAGGAGGTAATGGCCGCAATCACCACCGCACCATCCTGTATGGTCACATCCTGACCGTTGATGGTTGTTTTCACAGGCTTCGTGGTAATGCCCGCTTCAGCTTTTACTGCCTCGACCGTCTCCTGATATTTCGCTTTGGACTCAGTCAGGGCAATGCGATCCTGCGGACGCTTGTGGCCTGCCAGAGACGGCACCACTGTGGACATATCCAGTTCAATATATTCGCTGTAAACCGCCTCCACAAAACTCTCATCGCGGAACATGCCCTGCGCCTTGGCATAGGCCTCAACCAGCGCGATATTTTCCTCGCTACGGTTGGAGAGGCGCAGGTAATTCAGGGTCTCATCATCAATCGGAAAGATACCGCAGGTGGCGCCATATTCAGGCGCCATGTTGGCAATGGTGGCACGATCCGCCAGCGGAAGGTGATCCAGTCCTTCACCATAAAATTCGACAAACTTGCCGACCACACCATGCCTCCTCAGCATCTCAACAATGGTCAGGACAAGATCGGTGGCTGTAGCACCTTCAGGCAACTGACCCGTCAGCCTGAAGCCGACCACCTTCGGCACCAGCATCGATACCGGCTGGCCCAGCATCGCCGCCTCAGCCTCAATGCCACCAACACCCCAGCCCAGCACACCCAGACCATTGATCATCGTGGTATGAGAATCGGTGCCGACCAGCGTATCGGGATAAGCGACACCTTCATCATTCACAAATACGGTTCGCGCCAGAAATTCAAGATTGACCTGATGCACAATGCCGGTGCCCGGCGGCACAGCCTTGAAGGTCTCAAAGGCATTCTGTCCCCATTTCAGGAAGTTGTAGCGCTCACGGTTACGCCGAAACTCAATTTCGGTATTTTTTGCAGCCGCATCCGGTGTTCCAAAGACATCCACCTGTACGGAGTGGTCAACAACCAGTTCGGCAGGCACCAGCGGCTCGATCTTGCTGGTATCGCCGCCCAGGGCAGCCATCGCATCGCGCATGGCCGCCAGATCCACGACGGCAGGCACACCGGTAAAATCCTGCATCAATACTCGGGCAGGCATGTAGGCGATTTCATGGTTGGGCTCGGCTTTTTCATCCCAGTTGGCGAGCGCATTGATATCGCCTACCGTGACATTTACGCCATCTTCACGGCGCAGCAGATTTTCCAGAAGAATCTTCAACGAAAATGGCAGGCGGGAGACATCACCGACAGCATCCAGCTTGTAGTAGGTATATTGCTTTCCCTGAACATCAAGCACTGCACGGGCGTTAAAACTATTGCTCACAACCAATCTCCTGGACATTAATGAATTTGAAGCGCCGAACACTAGCGCCGGAGGATGGGTTTCTAAAGTGTGGGATGGTTAAGGTGGTGACCACACTGTTTCCTACTCTGATTTTTTAAGCAACGGTCTGATCAGGTCCATTGGCAGCGGGAAAACAATGGTGGAAGATTTGTCACCGGCAATCTCTGTTAGCGTTTGCATATAACGCAGTTGAATAGCCTGAGGCTGTTTTGACAGCCTGCTTGCCGCTTCAACCAGTTTTTCCGCCGCCTGCATTTCACCTTCCGCATGAATCACCTTGGCACGGCGTTCACGCTCAGCCTCGGCTTGTTTGGCAATCGCCCGAATCATGCTTTCATCCAGATCCACATGCTTGATCTCGACGTTGGCAACCTTGATGCCCCAGTTATCGGTCTGGGTGTCAAGAATGGATTGAATGTCATGATTAAGCTTGTCGCGTTCGGCCAGCATCTCGTCCAGTTCATGCTGACCAAGCACACTTCGCAATGTGGTTTGCGCCAGTTGGCTTGTCGCCGCAAAGAAGTCTTCAACATTGATAATGGCCTTTTGCGGGTCGATAACACGGAAATAGATCACCGCATTGACCTTGACCGACACATTGTCACGGCTGATGACATCCTGGGTTGGCACATCATGGACAAGCACGCGCAGATCCACCCGCTCCCATTGCTGGATAACCGGGATAATAATGATCAGACCGGGACCTTTCACCTTCCAGAAACGACCAAGCATAAAAACAACACCGCGTTCGTATTCACGCAACACGCGCAGCGCACTAAGAATAATTGCCAGAACAAAAGCAGTAATGATGGCGATCGGTATCATGATGAGTCCTCCTCGGTAATGATGGGTTTAACTGAAAGCGTGAGGCCATCCCGGCCGGTAACCTGAAGCGGCTGACCCTTTTTAACCGGTGTGCTGCTTTCTGCCTGCCAGATTTCACCGTGTAGATGCACCCTGCCATGCGTATCAAAGTCTTTACAGGCCACGCCTATGGCACCAACCAGCTCTTCGGCGCCGCTAACCACCGGCCGTTTTCGTGCCCGGATGGCCATGCCGACGACCAGCATGAAGAAAAGCGCCGTGGTCAGTGTAACGGCGGCAATAACAAGCATGGAGAGTCCGAAACCGGGAACAGTTGTATCCATCAAAATAACGGAACCAATAGCAAAGGCAATGATGCCGCCAATTCCCAATGCACCGAAACTCGGGGCAAAAACCTCGCCGACCATAAAAGCGACACCCAGGGCGATCAGGCCAAGGCCGGCATAATTGACGGGCAGCGCCTGAAAGGCGAACAGCGCCAGCAGCAGGCAGATACCACCGATTATACCCGGCAGTACAAATCCGGGATTGGCCAGTTCGAAGAACAGACCATAGATGCCAAGCAGCATCAGGATATAGGCAACATTCGGGTTGGTAATGACTGCCAGCAGCCGGGTGCGCCAGTCAGGCTCTATCTCTTCCACGCTGGCCTGCCGGGTATGCAGTGTTTGCGGTCCGGCGCGGGTCTCGACAATGCGTCCATGCAGTTGCTGCAACATATCCGGCACATCTCTGGCGATCATGTCGATGACGTTTTTCTTCATTGCCTCTTCGGACGACAGGCTGGCGGCCGTGCGCACAGCCTGTTCCGCCCATTCAACATTACGGCCCCTGAGCATGGCAAGCCCGCGGATATAGGCCGCAGCATCATTGACCATTTTTTTCTGCATCGGGTTTTCCGCAGTTTCCTGGCTGGCCTTCTCCTCCGTTTTTTCAGATGCAGGCTTAGGCTGGTTCGGTTTGATGTTGCGCGGGTCTGCCGGAATCGGAGGCCCGCCGATCTGGACCGGTGTTGCAGCCCCCAGTGTTGTAGCCGGGGCCATGGCTGCAATATGTGAAGCATACAAAATGTAGGTGCCGGCACTGGCGGCTCTGGCGCCGGAAGGCGCAACGAAACTGGCCACAGCTACAGGTGAAGCCAGAATATCCCGAATGATATCCCGCATGGCCAAGTCCAGTCCGCCAGGTGTATCCATGCGCAGGATAATCAGTCCCGCCTTCTTCTTTTCCGCTGCTACAATACCGTTGTGGATATAATTGGCTGTTGCCGGTCCGATTGGGCCCTTGATATTCAGCAACATAATGCGGGATGTCTCATCACTGATGGCAATTCCAAAACCGCCCAGCATGATGCACGCCACACAAAGCCAGCGATAAATCATATACATCACCACCTGTATCCGTACCCGGATAGTATAGACAGGTTTTCAGGTGTTTGGGTTACATATCTATTCCAGTTCGAGATAGAAGATGTTCATCGCCTCGGCCTTGCCCTTGAAGTGAACAGAGTTGAGGAACCGGCAATACTGTTTGGTCATCGCTTTCGGCATGGTCCTCATGCTCTCTTCGGTTACCAGCCCCTGAAACGGTTGGGCAATGCCACAGAGACGGGCAGCCGTATTCACCACATCACCAATCACGGTCAACTCCCTGCGGGTCTCGTCTCCCACCAGGCCCAGCAGCACTTTGCCATCGTGAAGGCTGAATCCGACCTTGCACGGCAGAAGTCCGTTCACCTTCTCTCTCTCCGGCAGTATTTTTAACATTTCAATAAGACATTGCAGCGCCTGCTCACCACGTCTCTCTCCCGAAAAACAGGCCAGCAGCCCATCACCAAGGAACTTGTTAATGCTACCACCATGCCTGTGCACAATGCCTGTCTGTATGGAAAGACTTGCATTGATGGATGCATATACATCATGCGGGTCAAACTTTTCTGCCAATTCGGTGAAGCCGCGCATATCGCTGAACAGGATGGTCATCTGCTCTTCGAAAGCCAGGTCATGCGGTATATCAGCACCATGCTGCTCCAGCATTCTCAATGTCTCGGGAGGAAGAAAGGGCCTCAGTGAGGCTGATTTAATTGCTTCATTCATACATTTTACTCGCTATCCATGGCTTCTCATTATTCTCGCTACGCTTTAAAATAAAATGTGCCGAAAAGCCTTACGCAAAAGCCTTGCCAAAGTTATAATGGTCTTATGAAGCAAAAAACGATCAGCGCCTCTTTTACAAAACATGATGCCAGAGTTGAGAAGCATGACCTTAATGGTTACGGCATCATGCATGGTGGCAGGCTGTTAACCCTGTGTGATGAAGTCGGCTACCTGGCCGCAAAAAAACATGCCGAATGCGATTGCCTTACGCGTGCAGCTCACAACATTCAGTTTTATTCATTCATGAAGGAGGGGGAACCGTTTTCAGTGCAGGCCAGGGTTGTATTGACTGGAAAAACAACCATGTGGGTCGAGTGTTCGATAAAAAACAGCGAACAAACCGTCATGAGCGCAATATTTGTCTATATCGCAGTTGACAAGAAGTTCAAACCGATAGCTGTACCTGCAGTTCAGGCTGAGGATACACAGGAAATGAGAGCGCAGACCCTGATGCGACACTGCTATGACCAGGTTAGGGCCTGTTAAGGAAGTGCTGATTTATTCCGCTCTTCCTTACAGGCCATGAATGCCTCCATGCAGGCGGAAGCCGTGTAAAATTTCTTTTATGCAATTATTCAGCGTCTCCGTAACGCATAAAAAAGCCCCGACCAGACAGTCGGGGCTTTCATATCCGGCGCAAAACACTAGGGGAGGGGAGGAAGAATCTGCGCCGGACGAGGTGAACCATACAAATCGACAATGATGTCAGGGTTAATTCGTCATGAAAATTTGTTAATCAAGCCAAAGCTCCCTTGCACCTATTTATCCGCATATTGTGTCGCAAGCGGTTGTCGACCTCAACAGTGCCTGAACCAACCGTGATAATTCCGGAACCTGCACAGGTTTTGAAACAACTGTGGTATTTTCCCTCTCATCGGTGTGCAGTTGCACATTGCCCTCATCGTAACCGGTGACAAAAACTGTTGGTACGGTTGCATGGATATGGCGGATTTGCCTGAACATCTCTACACCACTCATCCTCGGCATCGTGACATCGGTAATAATGGCGGCAATCCTGTCCCGATACTGTTTGAAGCGTTCAAGGCCTTCAACCCCATCCCTGGCCGTGACCACTGTATACCCCAACTCTTCAAGCACCCCCTGCATGGCCTCAATAATGAGCATTTCATCATCGACAAGCAGCAGCATCTCATGTCTCGCACTGCGCACAGATGACTGATTGCCGCTGTCATCAGAATCTGTTGCCATCGCTTCTTCAATAAGTGGCAAATAGACCCGGAATGTTGTACCTTTACCAACGCTGCTATCGACTTCAATCACCCCATGGTGCGAAGTGATGCTTCCATACGCTGTGGACAGCCCCAGGCCCGTTCCTTCTCCCACCTCTTTTGTGGTATAGAAAGGCTCAAAAACCCTCACCACGGTCTCTGCATCCATACCATGACCTGTATCCGATATGGCCAGGCAGGCATAGTCACCCCTCTTGAGTTCGGGGTGACGATGAAAAAAGCTGTCATTGGGCCTGCAGCGATCCAGAGTAACAGCGATGCTTTTTACATCACTGTCGGCAACTGCATCACGGGCATTGTTGATCATATTCATCAGCACCTGCTGAATCTGATTGGCATCACAGTTCACCATCATATCCGGCGCGGCGATGTTCAGGGAGAGGTCGATATCCTCTGCAACGCCGAGTTTTGCGGTCTTGAAACCCTCCTTGATCAATACACCCAGCGGCATCTCCTGTTTGTCCTGAAAGAAATCCTTGCGAGAAAAGGTCAGCAATTGTTTGACCATTTCTCCAGCCTGTTTGGAAATATCTTCGATTGCTTCAAGGTGAGGAGTGATTTGGGGGGCATTTCTGGCCTTCATTTTGGCCAGATAGGCCTTGCCGATAATACCGGCCAGCAGGTTGTTGAAATTATGTGCCACGCCACCCACCAGCGCACCAACCGCCTCCATCTTCTGGACATGGCGCAACTGGTGTTCCATTTTTTGCTGTTCGGTGGCATCGCGCACCATGCCGATAAACATCTGTTGGCCGTCCATCTGCATGGTATTAATGGAGAGTTCCATCGGAAACTCCGAGCCATCCTTCTTCAGGCCATGCACCTCTATGATCTTGTCAATCACCACTCCTTCACCTGTTTCTCGATAATGCTGCAATCCAGCCTGATGGCGCTCCCGGTATACCTCCGGTATCAGCATGGTGATATTCTGCCCGATCACCTCATCCCGGGTATAACCAAAAACTTGTTCAGCAGCCGGATTGAACGACTGGACCGTGCCATCTGCATCCATGGTGATGATGCCATCCCCGGCATGGTCAACCACCGCACTCATATATGAACTGACACGCATCAGCTCCCCGGCAATCGTGTTGAACGAACTGACCACATCGCCCAGTTCATCGCTGGCAGGCAGCCGGCTAAGCTCATTCACATCCCCTCCTTTCATACGCAGAGCCGCCTTATCCAGCGCCTGGATCGTGTTCATTACCGATTGATAAAAGGCAGCAAACAGGAACAGCAACAGCAGGAACAGCAATATGGCCGCAAGCTTGATGTTATACTGAACCGTGATGCGATCGATAATCCGTTGCTGAAGCTGTTGTTCGATATATTTCAAAACGGCATCATTTAATGCATAACCCTGCTCAATGGCCGCAGTGGCCTGCTGAAAGTACGCCTTGGAAGAGATAGAGAGTACTCCATCCGCAATAAGTTGCTGCTCAGCTGTGGCGACAAATCTTCGGGTCCGATCTGTAAAAACGCTATACAACGATAGCAGCTCCTCAAGGCCCTGCATTTCCAGCGATCGCTCAAGCAATTGCTGTAGTGCCTGTAAAGAGAGTTTAATCCGGCTGGCCATAGCCCCGAGCATAATCTGCTCATCTCTGGAAATGGTTTTACGGGCCATAAAGCCGCTCCCCTGGCCGCGCAACTGTCCAATCTGTTCGAACAGTTCGGGCATCACCTCCAGTTGCGCGGCAAGCAGGTTATGCAGGAGTGGGCTCTCATCGAAGGAGAGTCTGCTCGCCTCTCCCACATAGCGCAGGTGATTGGCAAGCAGTGCAATGATTTCCGTGTGCAGTCGCCACTGTATTAATGGATCCGTCTTCTGCTCTTTGATGGAAGCCCAGCGCGAAAGGATTTCCGTCCATTTATGCGAAACAGGAATCTGCCGGACATGCAATTGATCCATCCGGGCACTGTCGGCAAACAGACGGTCAATCTGCGCTGCTTTTTGCTTCAGAGGCTCACGGAACAGATCGGGATTGGCAAAATTCGCATTGGTCATGCCGCGATGTTCGGGAATAGCCTTGAACAGTTCGGCAGTCTTCCGGATGTGCTCAATGCCGGTAATTTTCAACCTGGCATGGGCGACATCCTGTTCTGCCATACTGATTTCATCCCACATCAATATGGCCAGCGGTATAACAAAACACATGCTGATCAGGGCAAACTTTTGTGGGTATTTCAGCCTGTACATGAGGCGGATACCGGAGTACAGCAACAGTTCTGCGTCATCGCATTCCAACTGCTGTTGCAAGATGCCCGCCAGGGCGTTCGCCAGCAGCAGGAATGCGATGGCCGTAAACAGCGATATGGAGGCAAAATGCACATAGCCTTCAGATGCAACCCCTATGAAAATATTCATACCAATGCTGAGCAGAGAGACCAGTACGACCAGCAGAATTAATGCATGGGTGATGGTGGTAAAACGGCCAGGCTCCTTCCGGGCGGCCAATAAGATGAGGATGATACCGGTGAATAGCAATCCTGCTGCAGTAGCGGGCGACATGCGCCCCGGATAGGGGCTGGTCAGGCCATAGCCATGTGAATCGAACAGCAGGTTATCGATACCGAAACTGATACCGAACAGATCCTGCAACAGGGAAAGAGTGGCAAACAGGCCGACAAACAGACCGGTGCTCTTTCTAAATGAGCGGCATACGGCTTCCTTCCGGCTCAGCGGCAAACAGGCCAGCGCCACCAGCACAAAGCAGAGTGCCGTATTGAAGGTCATGTCCGCTATACCCGGCAGCCATGCAGCCAGCACAGCATGATCGCTCCACCAGCCTAGCAGTGCAGCCATACTGATGAGCAGAACGATCACCGCAGAAATATTGGCAATTTTACCCATCTGTTTGGGACTCCAGTTCCATATTTGAGGAACTTGGATAATATCCATAAGGAAAACAAGTGTAAATTTTTTTGTTGTTTATTAGCGGTTATTCATGCCTGTAGAAATAACAGAAACAGTTACACGCGATTTACAGCTTGCTGTCCATAGCATCCCGCTAACAAAGAAAAAGGACCCCCGGTCTCCCGGAAGTCCTTTGTTATTAATGGCTGGGGGACAAGGATTCGAACCTTGATTGACGGAGTCAGAGTCCGCTGTCCTGCCGTTAGACGATCCCCCATTTAAGGAATGGGCGCACCATAATTGCAGAGGGAAAGGCCGTCAATTACCAATCACTCCTGTCCTCCACTCTGCCAGTTCAGCCATGCCAGCAACTGCGTCTCATCCACCACACGGATTCCCAGCGCCTGGGCCTTCTCCAGCTTGGAGCCTGCATTTGCCCCTGCTACAACCACATCGGTCTTCTTTGAAACCGAACCGACAGGCCTAGCGCCGAGTTTTCGCAATGCCGCCTGGGCATCGCTTCTGGTGATGCTCTCCAGCGTGCCGGTCAGCACCACGCTCTTCCCTGCAAGCGGATGTGCCTTGGCGACCTGCCTGGCTTCCATCGCGCCCGGCCAGACACCGGAGGCTTTCAGTGCATCCAGCACCTCCCTGTTATGCGGTTCCCGAAAAAACTCGCACACACTGGCCGCCACTTCAGGCCCGACATCATCCACTGCCTGCAAAGCCTCCATATCAGCCTCACAGATCGCCTCAATGGACCGGAAAGCCTCGCTCAATGAGATGGCTGTGACCTCGCCAACATGGCGAATGCCAAGCGCAAACAGAAATTTTGGCAAAGGCTGTTGCCTGCTTCTCTCAACAGCCAGTTTCAGGTTTTCGATCTTTTTCTCCCCGAACCCCTCACGGTCTGCCAACAGGTTAAAATCAACAGCATAAATATCTGCGACAGACCTTAGCTTCAGTGCCGAATCTGCCGGCTCATCAACCAGCATTTCGATCAACCTGTCGCCCATGCCTTCAATATCCATAGCGCCACGGGAGACAAAATGTTTGAGCCGCTCTTTGATCTGTGCCGAGCAGGAGAGGCCGCCCGAACAACGAATCGCCACCTCTCCTTCAGCCTGCTCAATATGGGAACCGCAAACCGGGCACAGTTTTGGAATATCAGGCGCGGCACCACGCCTGCCCGCCTGGCCTGCTTCCGGCTTGACCACCCGAACCACCTCCGGAATAACATCGCCGGCACGGCGGACAATAACCTCATCCCCTACCCTGACACCCTTGCGCTGTAACTCCTGAACATTGTGCAGGGTAGCTCGCGAAACGATAACGCCGGCCACCTTGACCGGCCTCATCTCGGCTACAGGCGTGATTACGCCTGTACGACCTACCTGCCATACAATATTTTCGACAGTGGTGACTGCCTCCTCGGCAGGGAACTTATGGGCAATGGCCCAGCGTGGCGAACGTGCTACTACGCCCACCTGCTGCTGCAGAGCAAAATCATCAACCTTGTAAACCAGACCATCAATCTCATAGGAGAGACTCTGCCGCTTCTGCTGCCACGCCTGATAATGTTCAAGCAGCGCATCGACATCGTGAAAGAGCGCAAACTCCTGTACGGCAAAGCCCAGAGATTTCAGTCGCTGCATCAGGGAACTTTGTGAAGCGGCCAGGGAGTCCGCCCCTTCTCCGGCACCGTAGGCAAAGAAATTGAGCCCTCTTTTTGCAGTCACCTTTGCATCCATCTGCCTGAGTGAACCTGCTGCAGCATTCCTCGGATTGGCAAACAGCTTCTCACCCCGCCGCTCCTGCCGTTCATTCAGCGCCGCAAACGAGGCTCTGGACATATAAACCTCGCCGCGAACCTCAAGCAGTGCAGGCACATCAGCATCTTCAAGCTCCCAGGGAATGTCGGAGATGGTGCGGATATTATCCGTCACATCCTCCCCGACCCGGCCATCGCCGCGTGTGGCAGCGATGGAAAGATGCCCATGTTCATAACGAAGGTTAACGGCAAGCCCATCAATCTTGGGCTCAACGATATACCGGAAATCATCCCTGCCGCTGATGTTCCGATAGATAATATCCCGCAGGCGGCGGTCAAAATCACGAACCTCCTCTTCACTGAAGGCGTTGGCCAGTGAAAGCAGCGGCTGGAGATGTTCACGGGATTCAAAAACATGGCTGACCGGTGCACCAATGGTCTGTGTCGGAGAATCGGCCGGAATTGCTTCACCCAGCTCTGCTTCCAACTGTTCAAGCCTTCTTAAGAGCTGATCATAAGCTGCGTCCGTGATGGTGGGTGCATCAAGCACATAGTAGCGGTAATTGTGTTCTGTCAGTTCGCTCCGGAGCTGCCGGATTTCATCCTGAAGCTGCCGCCTAGCCAGCTTGTCCCGCCCCTGACATTTCTGCTCCGGACTCATTCAGCATTCCCTCAATACCCTCGATAATCGGCTCGGACATCCACTCAACTGCTCCTACAAGGTGATAACGCACCTTCCCCTGGCGGTCAATCAGGAAAGTCTCCGGATAGCGGAATACGCTATAGCCATGGGAGACAGTGGAGTCGGCATCATGCAGCACCTGAAACGGAAGCCTGTATTCGCGGACAAATGCGGAAAGATCATTGATATCCCGATCAACTGAAACCGCAACAATCTTCAGGCCTCTGTCGGCATACTTGCGATGCAGCGCGGCCATCGAAGGCATCTCTTTCCGACATGGCGGGCACCAGGTGGCCCAGAAGTTGAGCAGTACCACTTCACCTTCAGGCAATCCATGGACTTTACCCTGCAAGTCAGGGAGGCTGAATGGCATAGCCCTGCCCTCTTCCAGCACACTCATTTTTGCCTCGGGCAGACCAAGCCAGGCGCCTGTCCCGACCAAAAGTACAATGCCGGCAACGGCCAGCCAACGCGTCAACATGCTGTGCACTCCTTGGATAACATCATCAGAGCCTCTTCAAGCTCCGTCTGGTTGAACCGGTGTTTCATTTTCACGACCCCGTCAATCAGCAAAACAGGCACATCCGCCCCATACCTGGCTGCCAGTGCAAGTTCATGATCGACATCAATCACTTCAACCATTTCACCTGGATACAACCCTTTTTTCACCGCCTGCAAAACAGCCGCCTCTGCATCCTCGCAAAGGCAGCATGCTTTACGACTTATTATCTGAACCCGCGGCAAACTCAAAAAGCCTACTTCCTCGGCGGATAAATCACAGTGAAAACCTGATCGCCATGGCGATCAATCAATACACGCAAGGCAATACCGTCGTTCAGCACCTTTGCATATTTCTCAAATGCTTTCACTGTTGCAACAACCCTGCCATTAACCTTAACAATCACATCGCCACGTTCAATACCGGCACGGATGGCGGGAGAGCCCCGATGCATCTGCCGGACCACAACACCCCGCTTACTGCGAACGCGAAGCGCTTCGGCTGTTTCCGGCGTCAATGTCTCCAGCACCAGACCATGGGATGCCTCTCTTTTCCCATTCTGTTTTGATGCACTCAGCGTTTCATCATCCGGCATTGCCTCGACAATAACGGGAATCGTGATGTGTTTGCCATCACGGATAATCTCGACACGAACCCTGTCACCCGGCTTGTGCCGGGCTACGCGGATTGGCAAATCATGCGCCTGTTTAATCTCATGCTCGTCAAGCCGAACGATCACATCACCAGCATGAATACCCGCCTTATCAGCAGCAGAACCAGCCTCAACCTGTGGAATCAAGGCACCATAGCGATTCTTCAGCCCCAGTGCCTCCATCGTCTCTTTATCAATATCGCGAATCATGACGCCGAGCCGGGCACGGCGAACCTTGCCGTTTTCGCGCAGATCATCAAATACAGATTTGGCAAGGTTGATCGGGATGGCGAAACCGATGCCATTATTGCCGCCACTACGGGAATAGATGGCGGTATTGATACCGATAACCTCTCCCTTGGCATTAAAGAGCGGCCCACCGGAATTTCCCGGGTTAATGGCGGCATCGGTCTGGATAAAATTGTCATACGGGCCGGCGCCGATCACACGCCCCTTGGCTGAGACGATGCCCGCAGTCACGGTCTGTTCCAGACCAAACGGATTACCGATCGCAACCACCCAGTCACCGACACGCAGGCGATCCGAATCGCCCAGTTTTACAGCACGCAACCCCTTGGCATCAATCTTCAGCAGTGCCAGATCAAGCTTGGCATCCGAACCGATAATTTCTGCCTCAAACTCTTCACCGTCACTGTTGCGCACCACCACCTCATCGGCACCATCCACAACATGGTTGTTGGTGATCACATAGCCATCTTTTGAAAGAATAAAACCGGATCCGAGCGAATGACGCTCCTGAGGCTGTTGATTGCGGAACATATCCCTGAACAATTCATCAAATGGAGAGCCAAAAGGCATCTGCGGTATCATCTGCTGCGGGCGTGTTATTTTTGTTGTACTGATATTAACCACAGAATATTTCTGGCTCGCTGCCAGCTCCGCAAAGCTTTGAGGCATCGCCTGCAACAATCCCGGAACAAACATCAGCATAAAAATAGCGCCAAATAATCTGAATGTTTTCAATCTACTCTCCTTTGAAAGTGAAATAACAGTTGGCAATAACAGAACGGATCATTCAGTATATAGATGAACAGATCATGAAAAAAAGACGAATTTTTCATAATTTACTCATCCCGCCAGATCATTCCCTCTCTATTCCTGACTTTCGCTCTTTTTTCGCCCTGATACGTGCCTTTTTATCATCTGCCGCATGGGCATCTCTCGGCTTTTTGGGCAGGGCGCGATAAATCTCGATTCGGTCACCCTCCCGCAACTGCTGATCCAGTTTCACCAGTTTGGCAAATATGCCAACCCTGTTCACACTCAGATCAATCTCCGGATACTTCTCAAGCATGTGACTCATATGAATGGCCTGTTCCACGCTTGTATCATCCGGCACATTCAACGCTTCCAGTGTCTGTTCATAGGGAAGGGCATAGATAACGGTTACATGCATCCGACTACTCCCTTCAGGTTGCACTGACCATCAATGCGCGCTTCTCAAAGGCGTGCACCATGGATTTGCAGGCTGTCGAGAAGATCGGGCTGGCGACGATATCAAGCATCATGTTTTTGAACTCGAACTCAATCGAAAAGTGAACCTTACAGGAGGACTCCCCCAGTGCTTCAAAGCTCCAAAGGCTCTCCAGAAACTTGAATGGCCCATCAAGAAGACGAATCTCCACCAGTTTTCCGGGCATAAAGCGATCCAGTGTCTGGAAGCTGTGCTGCCGCCCTGCCAGCTCGGCAACCAGTTCGGCAGTAAGCTCGTCATCATCACGCGTCAAAATACGGGCAGCAGCCACCCATGGAAGAAAATCAGGGTATGATTCAATGTCCATCACCGCATCATACATCGCCTGCGCACTGCATGGCAGCACCCGTGTCTCTTCAAAACTGTGCATCAGCGTCTCCGCTTGCGCCTGTATTCGACATCATCATTACGATGCCGCTCCTTCTCCGGTGCATAGGGGTTTTTACTGCTGGAGAAAACAATCCGGATCGGCACGCCAGGAAGTGAAAAATACTTCTTGAAATCTTCAGCAAGATAGCGGATATAGGATGTTTTAATCCCTTTGGGACGGTTGCAGAAGATTTTAAGGGTCGGCGGTGATGTTGAAATCTGGGAAACATATTTAAGCTTCACCACCGCACCATCGCTACTCGGAGCATGCTGTTTTTTCTGGGCCCGCTCCAGCCAGCGGTTCAACTCGCCCGTTCCGGCCTCAAACGCATTATGCTGCGCAGCTTTCACTGCCTCGTTCAACAGCGGGCCAACACCTTTGCCCCGCTGTGCCGTAATTCTGAATACCGGCACATCGGTCAGGCTGCGCATGCGGAAATGCAGCCGGTCAACATAATAGCTCCACTCGTCACTGCTCAGCAGGTCCATTTTATTGACAGCCACAATCAGCGCGCAGCCCTCATCATGGGCCAGCTTCATCAGCCGCATATCCTGTTCAACAATGCCTTCCGACCCATCCAGCACCATCACTGCCACATCGGCACGGCGAAATGCCTGCACAGCCTTCACCCTGGCAACAAACTCGATCACATCGGAGATACGACCATGCTTCCGCTGTCCTGCCGTATCGACAAGGCGAATAATGCCATCCCCGTAGGGCAGATCGGCATCGATGGCATCACGAGTGGTTCCGGCAATCGGGCTGACCACCATGCGCTCACGTTTAAGCCAGGCATTGATCAATGTCGATTTGCCGACATTGGGGCGGCCAATCACCGTGATACTGGCCAGCAGGTCTGCCGGCTCCTCTTCAGCCCGGGATGCCTTCTCACCGGCAATGGGTGATACCGCTTCATTCAGGCGCTGGAGCAGCTCTTTCACGCCCTGGCCATGTGCTGCAGAAACAGGCAGCGGCTCGCTCAGGCCAAGGGTGTAGAAGTCCATCGCCACATCGGGATTCTCGGCCTTGTTCACCACCAGTATGACCGGCAGGTTTTCACGCCTGAGTTTATCGGCGATATTCATATCAACCGGCGTTGTACCACTCTGCCCATCCACGGTAAACATCACCATATCCGCAATATCAAGCGCGGCCTCGACCTGTGCATCAATAGCTGCCTGCATTTCGCCATGCTGGGTTTCACCAATGCCGCCGGTATCCACCAGGATCACCTGTTGGTTGCCGATCTGACACTCCGTCTCAAGGCGATCTACGGTGACGCCCGGTCTGTCCCCGACAATGGCCTTGCGTTTGCCCACCAGACGGTTAAACAGCGTGGACTTGCCCACATTCGGGCGTCCGACAATGGCAATAACTGGAAGGTGCGTACTCATGAGAGGCAGACGATCAACGCAGTAGTGTCAAAACACCCAGGCCGGTTCGGATCAATACTCCGGCAGATGTTACGACAGGTGTACGCTCAATGCGGCCATTCAGAGTGATCGATGCCTGTTTGCGGCCATCCCTGCCCAATCGTATGACAATGCCACGATCATCGGCCAACCAGAGCGCATCTTTCCAGACAACCGGGCCAAGCAGTTCCCCATCGGACAACTTCTGTTTCCAGAGAGTGACACCATTTGCAAGATTAATCGCCTCAACTTCGCCTGCTGCATTGGCAATATACAAATGCCCCTGATCAATGAGCGGTGTCGATTTGATTGAAACATCCATGGTAAACAGCTGCCTGCCATCATCACGTGAGAGCAGCAGAATTTTTCCCTGATAGAAGGCAACGAGAAGCAGGTCATCACCTCTCTCGATGCCGATTGCCGCCCGGCCAAGATGAAGAGGTGTGGCAATCGGGGCACGCAATTCGCTTAATACCGGTGCATCCGTATTCAGCAGCAGTTGTCGCCGCCAGAGCAGGTCACCGCTGTCAGCCTTTAATGCCACCGCATCACCATTGCTGAATACCGCATACACTGTCTGCCCTACAACCAGCGGTGCAGCCGTCATATACATGCTCAAGCCACTGCCATGACCGGTATAGCTCCACTGTTTCTCTCCGTCTGAAGAGAAATGATAGATGCGGTTATCCATGGTCTGGATCAGAAAACCGCCGTTTAACGCAACAGGCCGGGCCAGAAACGGTGTCGAGAGTTGATGCTGCCATGCGATGCTTCCCTTCACCGGGTCAATGCCGTAAAGCATGCCGCCCACATCGCTCAATACAACCAGGCCGTTTGCCAATGCCAGTGCGCTGGAATCAGCGGACTCATGGATCGCAATATGGTGTAATTCCCGGCCATGCAAATCATAAACCCGAACACGACCGTCTCTGCCGCCAATGACAATCAGTTCCTGCGAAGAAGCAGTCGCAGGAACAATGGCAGCCTGACTGAAGCCGGCAGGTTCGGCGGGATCTCTCTGGTCAACATCAACAGACCATACCTTCTGGATGGTTCCAGCTGCGGCTGGAACGCCTTCATTCACGTCACCGGCATGCCACCCGGCACATGAGGAGAGCATGAACAGGGAAAAAACAGACGTCAGGCGTAGCGCCAGCTTATGAATCATGAGCCTGACGGTTCTCCGGCAGCAAGCTCTGAAAGCATGCTCTCGACCCTGGCCTTGAGCAGCGCATCGTTGGATATCGAATCCAGCGACATCTGCAAATGCTTCCTCTTTTCACCCTTTTCTGCAGATGCTTCAGCCAGAAGATAGTGGCGCACCTGCTCATACTGTTTGCCAACAGGATCCACCAGCAGCTTCTGTGCCGCATCAACCTTGTCATGACCAAGATACCACTCGGCCAGATCGAGACGCGCCTGCCATGCCAGCTCCGGTGTCGAAGCGGCGCCATGAATCAGTGCATTCAGGTGGGCTTCCGGCTGATCGGAGAGTTTCGCCATATAAAGATGGGCCAGTGCACCGTAACCGGTATCGCCATAATCCCTGATCACCATCTCCAGCATTACTTTTTTCTGTTCGCCATCGGCTGTGGAGAGTGCCTGGTGATAAAGTGTCGCTGCTGAATCTTTCTGAGACTTGCTATGCTCAAGCCACAGGCTGCCGCCCGCCAGAAGCAGCAGTATTGCAACTGTCACTGCAATCAGCAGCTGCTGGTTATTCTGTGCCCAGTCAACAATCTGAGCTGAGCGCATGTCACGCTTCAACTCATCCATCTCGGCGGCAAATGCCGAATCACTCTCCTTCTCAGGCGTAACAGGCTCATTTTTCGATCTCTTGGTTCTGTCGTTCACAGCATCTTCCTCAGTACATTCGATTAAGTTTCAATAGGCGGTATCAAGATTGCGGTTGCAAGCTAGGGTTGCACCCCGTCGTGTCAATCCGCCATTCATTCAATAGCTTTCTTTCTCTCAAAAATAATGGTTAACACACTCTGCACCAGTGCCGCCATGGGTATGGCGATAAACACGCCCAGCACGCCCCAGAGGCTTCCAAACACAAGCACGGCAACAATAATGGCAATGGGATGAAGATTGACCATCTCCGAAAACATCCAGGGTACAATGATATTGGCATCAATCAGCTGGATGAGTGTGTAGGCAAGCAGGCCATAAAACATCATATCCGACCAGCCCCACTGGAAAAAAGAGAGCAGAATGACGGGAATCGTCACCACTGCCGCACCCACAAAAGGGATCCAGACGGAGATGCCTGTCAACGTACCCAGCAATAGTGCATACTCATGCGACATCAACTCGTAGGCCAGCCACATGGCAACCCCCACTACCACCGACTCCCAGAACTTGCCCCGGATATAGTTGCCAATCTGGATATCGACCTCTCCCCATACTCGCTGCAGCAGCGACCGCTCCTGGGGCAGAAACCTCTGGGCCCACGCAACAATCACTGTTTTATCCTTGAGCAGGAAAAAGACCAGCACAGGGACAAGAATGGCATAAACCAGCAAAGTGATCAGGCCCGGGATAGAGGCAATGGAGACAGAAAGCAACGCCCCTCCCCACTCCTGCATCTTGCTCACTGCTGTCGCAACAAGCTGCTGCAAATATTCCGGATTAAGCCAGCTCACATAACTTGCATGAAACTGCTGAATCGAATCACGCAGGGCAGCCACCAGTTGAGGCGCCTGTGTAACCAGCTTGCCAACCTGGTCTGTCAGCAGCGGAAGAATCGCAAGCAGAGCAAACAGCACAAGCAGAAAAGCGCCACACAGCACCAGCACGATGGAGATAACCCGTGGAACCTTGCAACGGCAAAGCAGTTGAATGATATCTTCAAGCACATATGCCAGGGCAATGGCTACCAGCAGCGGTGCAAGCACGTCGCCAACAAGAATCAACAGTGCAAAGATGATAAAGAGTGATAGCAGAAGCATCACCAGTTGCCGGTCGGACATGCGGTCCTGGAACCACGCTATGACGCTTTGCACGAACTCCTCTTATAACCGCCGAGCATGACCAGCAATGCTGCAACAACCGTTGCCAGAAGATGCATCACGGCACTGACACCATGCCAGATAGCAAACTCCTGCCGCCCGGGATCATCAGCAGACAGCGCATCAATCTGCCCCGCTGCTGCTTTAAGATCGGCCAGCAACGGCGCAACAGCATATTCATTGACTGCTATCAGAAGCAGTAATGCAAGCAGCAGCATCCAGTTGGAACGTGCAATCTCTTGCATACACATCCAGAAGCTGCCCACGGCAACCGCCATCAGCAACACGCCCAGGTTGACCAGATGAAAGAGCTCTCCTGCCAGACGCCCTGCCTCAGCCGGCGAAGTTGCCTTGGCAAACAGCAGAGGAGCCACAACATAGCCGGAGACCACCAAAAGCCCCAGTATCAGCGCCAGACACAAGCGGATCGATGCTCCACGGAAACACTCAAGTCTCATCGACAACCTCTAACGGCACCCAATGATCTCTCCACCCATGGCCGAAAGCCGTAAGCGAAGCAAAGCCGTGCCCTTGTGGAGCGATCAAAGGCCAGGGCATAGACGTTTTGGCCGTATCCATAAAATCCTTCACTCGTAAATAATCGCCTGAATCTCATATTCACGCTCGCCACCAGGCGCATGAACAATCGCCACATCGCCCTCTTCCTTGCCGATCATGGCACGTGCAATCGGAGAGGTGACAGATATCTTGCCGGCTTCAATATCGGCCTCATCTTCCCCGACAATCTGATAGGTAACCTCTTTTTCAGTTTCACAGTCGACCAGTACAACAGTGGCTCCAAAGACGATCTTGTCCGATTCAATAGTCGCAGGGTCAATCACCTGTGCACGTGTCAGCTTGGATTCCAGCTCCTTGATTTTTGCCTCATTCATACCCTGAGCCTCTTTCGCCGCATGGTATTCGGCATTTTCGGAAAGGTCTCCATGGGCGCGCGCCTCTTCAATCGTAGCAATAATCTTGTGACGCTTTTCTCCTTTCAGGTAATCCAACTGCTCACGCAATACTTCCGCGCCTTTTTTTGTCATTGGCACTCGCTGCATTTTACTATCCTTCCTTATGATACGCTTGAATACTCATTACATCCGTCACATCCGAGCGGCTGACAATCGCCTCCGCTGCTGCCAGCCCGCCTGCTATCGTGGTAAAATAGACAATACCACGATCCAGCGCCGCCTGACGTATGGACTTCGAATCCCTGATCGCCTGGGCTCCTTCCGTTGTATTAACAATGAAATCCACCTCATCATTGAGCAGACGATCAACAATATGCGGACGAACACCATCAATCACCTTAGCAACCTTTGTGCTCTTAACACCTGCATCGCTTAACAGCTGGTGTGTTCCGCTGGTGGCCAGCACCTCAAAACCGCTCTCCACCAGCATCTTCGACAGTGACACAACCCTCTCCTTGTCGGCATCACGCACCGATACAAACGCACGCCCGGAGAACGGCAGTTTCTGTCCGCTACCGAGTTGTGCCTTGTTGAAGGCAGCCGGGAATGTCGGTGCAACACCCATTACTTCACCGGTTGACTTCATTTCCGGTGAAAGCAGTGGATCGACACCACGGAATTTCACAAACGGGAATACCGCCTCCTTGACGGAACGATATCCTGTCGGCTGGATGATATCGGCTATGCCCTGTGCATCGAGAGACTGGCCGGCCATGATTCTCGCTGCAATCTTCGCCAGTGGCTTGCCTGTTGCCTTGGAGACAAAAGGGACGGTGCGGCTGGCACGCGGATTCACTTCCAGCACATAGATATCGTCACCCTGCAGGGCAAACTGGATATTCATCAGACCACGCACATTCAGGGCCATGCCAAGCGCTTCGGTCTGGCGCCGAATCTCGGTAATAACCGCCTCTGAAATGGAGTGTGGAGGCAGGCAGCAGGAAGAATCACCGGAGTGAACCCCGGCCTCTTCGATATGTTCCATGATTCCGCCAATGACAACACGCTCGCCATCGCAAAGCGCATCGACATCCAGTTCAATGGCCCGATTCAGGAAGCGATCCAGCAGTACCGGATGGTCATGACTGACGCTGACCGCTTCGTTCATATAGCGCAGCAAACCCGCCTCATCATGTACAATCTGCATCGCCCTGCCGCCCAGCACATAGGAGGGGCGTACAACAACCGGATAACCGACATTTTCGGCAACACGTAACGCCTCATCCACCGAACGGGCGGTGCCGTTTTCCGGCTGGCGCAGTTTCAGATCATGCAGCAGCTTCTGGAAACGCTCCCGATCTTCGGCCAGGTCAATCATGTCCGGGCTGGTGCCGATGATCGGAACACCGGCTGCTTCAAGGGATTCAGCCAATTTCAGCGGCGTCTGGCCGCCAAACTGGACAATCACGCCATATGGCTTCTCCACTTCGACAATGGCCATCACATCCTCAAAGGTCAGCGGCTCAAAATAAAGACGATCGGATGTATCGTAATCAGTGGATACGGTTTCAGGATTACAGTTGACCATGATGGTCTCAAAACCATCCTCGGAAAGTGCAAAGGCGGCATGCACACAGCAGTAATCGAACTCAATGCCCTGACCGATCCGGTTCGGGCCGCCACCCAATACCATGATCTTCTTCTTATCCGTAGGACGTGCCTCGCACTCATCCTCATAGGTTGAATAGAGATAGGGCGTATGCGCTTCAAACTCGGCTGCACAGGTGTCCACGCGCTTGAATACCGGCGTAACACCTGCCGCAGAACGCGCTTCCCGCACCCGCCTCTCATCACTGCGCAGCAGCATCGCCAGCCGTTGATCCGACAGCCCTTCGCGCTTGGCCCGCCGCCACTCCGCTGCCGTCAACTCCGCCAGGTCACGTCCTGCCAGCGATTGTTCCAGTTCAATGACCGCAGCCAGTTCACGTACGAACCACGGATCAATTCTGGTGACATCAAACACTTTTTCCTCTGACCAGCCGGATCTCAAGGCCTCACCGATCCACCACAAACGGTCCACACCCGGCACAGCCAGCTTCTCCTGCAGGAAAACCGTCACATCCACATCATCAGGCACACTTTTATCAAAACCGCAGGAGTCCACCTCCAGTCCGCGCATCGCCTTGCCCAGCGATTCGGTAAAGGTGCGGCCAATCGCCATCACCTCACCCACCGACTTCATCTGCGTGGTCAGGCGGCAGTCGGCACCCGGGAATTTTTCAAAGGCAAAACGCGGCAGCTTGGTTACCACATAATCGATGGTTGGCTCAAATGCGGCATAGGTCTCACCGGTAATGTCGTTACGGATCTCATCGAGCGTGTAACCAACGGCAAGCTTGGCGGCAATCTTGGCAATCGGGAAGCCGGTCGCCTTGGAAGCCAGGGCGGAAGAACGGGATACGCGCGGATTCATCTCAATGACAATCAGACGGCCATCTTCAGGATTTACGGCAAACTGGACATTGGAACCGCCTGTCTCCACGCCAATTTCACGCAGAATGGCAATTGAGGCATCACGCATACGCTGATACTCTTTATCGGTCAGTGTCTGGGCAGGAGCCACCGTAATCGAATCGCCGGTATGCACGCCCATCGGATCGAGATTTTCAATCGAACAGATGATGACGCAGTTATCAGCCCGATCACGCATCACCTCCATCTCATACTCTTTCCAGCCGATAATGGACTCCTCAACCAGAATCTCATCGGTCGGGCTGGCGTCCAGGCCGGAGGTGGCGATCTGTTCAAACTCTTCCGGATTATAGGCGATACCGCCACCGGAACCACCGAGCGTGAATGAGGGGCGAATAATGATCGGATAACCGATCTTCTCTGCCAATGCCCGCGCCTCCTCCATGGAGTGAGCAAAGCCACCACGCGCCATTTCAAGACCGATGCTGTCCATCGCCGCTTTGAATCGCTCACGATCTTCCGCCTTGTCAATTGCATCCGGCTGCGCACCGATCAACTGAACATTGAACTTTTCCAGAATGCCGTGTTTGTTCAGTGACAGTGCCGTATTCAGCGCTGTCTGGCCGCCCATAGTCGGCAGAATGGCATCAGGACGCTCTTTCTCAATGATTTTGGCAACGACTTCCCAGTCAACCGGCTCGATATAGGTGGCATCGGCAAACTCGGGATCGGTCATGATTGTTGCCGGATTGGAGTTCACCAGAATGACCCGGTAGCCCTCTTCTTTCAATGCCTTGCACGCCTGCACACCGGAGTAATCAAACTCGCATGCCTGACCGATAACAATCGGCCCTGCTCCCAGAATCATTATGGATTGAATATCGGTACGGCGTGGCATAAAAAATCCGGCTCCTTCTTGTCAAAAAACGTCAAACGGTTATCAAAAGCAGTTTCTGTCAGCCTTGCAAACAAAACGGGCACACAAAAAACGGGCAAGCTGACAGCTTCCCCGCCGGAGCCGAAGCATAACCGGTTTGCCTCCTCCATTAAAGTATATTCAATCAAATCATGGCATATCCAAAAGGAAGAAAGAGATGGCCGGTAGCCTTTGCCAATATCTTTACAGGCTGGAAAATGCTTTTAAAACGCCTGTATGCCTGATTTCACCATTCCATGTATTTACCCCACGCTTCAGAGCAGCATGTTTCTCAACCGCACGCTCCACCCCTGCATCAGCCAACAGTTTCAGATAAGGGAGCGATGCCGCTACCAGCGCCTGAGTACTGCTTCTTGGCACTGCGGCAGGCAGATTTGGCAGACAGCTGTGAATCACACCATCAACCGCATAAACAGGGTCATCATAGGAGGTGACCCGGCTGGTCTCGCTGATGCCTCCCTGGTCAATCGCCACATCCATGAACACCGCTCCATTCTGCATCGAGGCAATCACCTCTCTGGTAATTACTGCCTGGTGCATAATAGTCTGACTCAATCATATGCATAGCTGCACTCT
>CAZLJF010000003.1:0-63561 GCA_964559845.1 uncultured Zetaproteobacteria bacterium
CAGAGTGCAGCTATGCATATGATTGAGTCAGACTATTATGCACCAGGCAGTAAGTGCGTTTACAGATGCCTCATCTAGTTCAACGTACTTTTTGAACTCACCTATTAAGCGCCCTAATGTCCTCTGTGAGAATAAGTTCATAGAGCCTTCAAATTCTTCATCACTGAACTGAGTAGAATTAAGTTGTTTAAGTAGAGTTAGTCCGAAACCAATAGCAAATTCCATTTGCTGTGAACTTTGAACAACAGCACCTATTTGCTCATATATTGACTTCAGCTGTTTTTGCAGTGCATCGCTCATATTTATTTACTCATAACTAACTGAATATGAGTAATTGATTTTTTCTCATATCCGGCTCCTATAGGCGGATAGTTTTCCTCTTTATCGCATATTAAAGGAAAAAAGAGGAACGGGAGAGGTGGTGGCTAAAACAAACGCGGTATCCCCTCCGGCAAAGGCTATTGCTGCCTCAGGCGTGGGCATGCGTCAATACTCAAAGCCCCTGCTCAGACCTCACGGAATGCATGTGTGATCGGATAACGGCGATCCCTTCCAAAGGCCCGCCGGGTGATCTTCACACCCGGAGGCGCCTGACGCCGCTTGTACTCGGCTGCATGCAGCATCGCCACCACCCGCTTGACCTCGCTTAAATCAAAGCCCCGTGATGCAATCTCATCAACAGAGAGGCGCCCTTCGATGGTAGCTTTAAGTATGCCATCAAGCAGATCGTAATCCGGCAGGGAGTCCGAATCCTTCTGATCCGGCCGCAGCTCTGCAGACGGCGGTTTATCAATCGTATGTTGCGGGATGATATTTCGCTCACGATTCATGTACCTGGCCAGCGCAAAGACATCCGTTTTATAGACATCCTTCAACACGGAAAAACCACCGGCCATATCCCCGTAAAGCGTCGCATAGCCGACAGCCATCTCCGACTTATTACCTGTGGAAAGCAGCATGCGACCGCTCTTGTTGGAGATGGCCATCAGCAGCATACCGCGGCTGCGGGCCTGGATATTCTCCTCGGTCACATCCGGCTCACTCATGCCCCATGCAGCAAACGTATCCGCAAGCACCGCTTCGACCGCGGCCACCGGCCCTGCAATGGGCAGTGTGATACTCTCGATGCCCAGGTTTTCTACCAGCGCTTCCGCATCAGCAACAGAGTGACCACTGGAAAATTTCGAAGGCAGCAGAACACCCAGCACATTTTCTGCTCCCAGCGCCTCGACCGCAATCACGGCGGTTACAGCCGAATCAATACCACCGGAGAGGCCGATCAACACCTTTTTACAACCATTCCTGTGGACATAATCGCGCACACCCAGCACCAGTGCATCATGAATCTGCGCAATTGCTGGCGGTATATCAGCAACAGAATATTCTCCTGCCTGCTCCAGATCCACCACCGGCATGGCGGTTTCAAACAGTGGTGCCCGCAGCAGCAGCTCTCCTGCTGCATCCATAGCATGGGAGCCGCCGTCAAAGACCACCTCATCCTGTCCGCCGACCGGATTCACATAGACGACAGGTGCAGCAAAACTCCTGGCCCGCCGGCTCATCAGTGCTTCACGCTCGCTTTGTTTATCAACATGGAACGGCGATGCATTGAGATTCAACCAGACATCGGCCGCCAGTCCGGCATGTTTCTCTGCCAGTGCATCATTCCAGATATCTTCACAGATGCCAATGCCGACCCGCCAGCCGTCAATATCGAAGATCACCGCATCGCCACTGCCCGGCGTGAAATAGCGCAGCTCATCAAAAACACCGTAATTGGGCAGGCACTGTTTATCATACAGGCCAATCAGCAAGCCTTCGCGCGCAATGAAAGCACTATTCCTCAAACCCTGCCTGTCGTCTGTGGCCAAACGCCGGGGAGCGCCGAAAATGACAGCCGTCCCGCCGCTGGCTGCGACCACCTCATCCACAGCCATCTCGACCGCCTCCATAAACGATGGCCTGAGCAGCAGATCCTCCGGCGGATAACCGGTCACTGCCAGTTCGGGAAAGACGACCAGATCGCACCCCTCCCTTTCAGCCTGGCTGGCCACATCCATCATGCACTTGATATTGCCATTGATATCACCTACACGTGGGGCGATCTGTGCCAACATGATTTTCAATAGACTCTCCAAACCATCGCCATAAGCTGAAACTTTAAAACAGGCATCGACACCGACCCATGCGAGGGTCAAACATCAACTGGTCGGGGTGAGAGGATTCGAACCTCCGGCCTTACCGTCCCGAACGGCACGCGCTACCAGACTGCGCCACACCCCGATATGGACTCACACACCGGAATCTACCCCAAACGCGCCGGAAATAAACATTGCATCGCCATAGGAGTAAAAACGGTATTTCTGCTCAATCGCATGCTCATAGGCAGCCATGATGCGCTCATGCCCTGCCAAAGCACTCACCAGCATCAACAGTGTCGATTTCGGCAGATGAAAGTTGGTCAGCAGTGCATCCACCACCCTGAATTGATAGCCCGGATAGATAAAGATCCCCGTACGCCCCGAACCTGCTTGAACCAGGGGGCTCTCTTCCTCCCCTGCCGCCGCAGCCTCCAGTGTCCGCAGTGAAGTGGTTCCCACGGCGACCACCCTGCGTCCTGCATGCCTTGCCCGGTTAATCTGCTCTGCTGCTTCCGCAGAGATATGGTAAGCCTCTTCGTGCATTACATGATCGTGAACATTCTCCACCTGAACCGGCTGAAACGTTCCCGGACCAACATGCAGTGTCACATGCACAAAACTCGCACCCGCCCCCTCCATCTTCTGCATCAGGCTCTCTGTGAGGTGCAGGCCGGCAGTCGGTGCCGCTACAGCACCCGGCCTGGCAGCAAAGACGGTCTGATAGCGTTTTTTATCCTCTTCGCTGTCCGGACGGTCAATATAGGGCGGCAATGGCATATGACCATGGGCCTCAATCGCATCCATGACATGTTCAGCCTTCAGATGGACCCGGATCTCCTTGCCATCCCGGGAGAGAATCTCTGCCGAGAAGCCTTCAGAGATAGCTATCTCCTCACCCGGTTTTAATGGTTTGTTGGCTTTTCCCCATGCGACCCAGACATCCGGTTCGGGCGTCGGTTCCAGCAGCAGCAGCTCGACCCTGCCGCCGCTCTGCTTTTTTCCGAGCAGGCGGGCGGGAATTACACGTGTATCGTTAAGCACCCAGACATCGCCCGGCTGAACGAGAGCGGCCAGATCCGTAATCTGCCTGTCAAGCAGTGCATCGGCCTCCACATCAAGCAACCTTGATGCATCCCGTCTTTCCAGCGGTTGCCTGGCAATCAGATCATCGGGGAGTGAATAATCAAAATCGCTGACATCCATGATGCGGCAAGGCTAACCGAAACCGGCTGCCTGGGTCTTGTTTAAAATATGGGACATCTTTGCCCCAAGCTCTTCCGCTGTGTACGGCTTCTGGATAAACCCGGCCAGTCCCTTGCCGGCAAAGCGGCTGGTCGCATCCATCTCATTATAACCGGAGGTGAGAATGACCTTCACATCGGGATCAATACGGCACATTTCGCTAAAGGCATCTTCACCGCCCATACGCGGCATCGTCATATCCAGCAGTATGGCCGCAACCCGGTTATGATGGGTACGAAACATCTCCACACCCTCAACCCCATCAGCAGCTGTAAGTATCTCAAAACCCATATCCTCAAGCATGGATGCGGTAACTTCACGAATACTCGCCTCATCATCGACAATAAGAATGCACCCCGATGCACTCCAGCCGGCACTTTCGCCCCGAGCTGTGTTTACAGCGACAGCCTGCTGTTCTGAACATGGAAGCAGCACCTTGAATGTCGTACCCTTGCCCTTCTCGCTATAGACCTTAACGGTACCGTGATGACCACGCACAATGCCAAGAATGGCCGCCATACCCAATCCCCGGCCCGTGAACTTGGTGGTGAAGAACGGTTCGAACAGCCTCTCTTTCGTATTCTCATCCATACCGCAGCCCGTATCTGACACCTCAAGATAGACATAACTGCCCTCATCGAGATTCTCATCCAGAAAAGTGGTGGAGAGATACTGCTTATCAATATGCTGCAGACCCGTGGCAATGGAAATCGCACCACCATTGTCACCGATTGCCTCGGAAGCATTAATCACAAGATTCATAATCACCTGCTGCATCTGGGTCACATCAGCATCCACAGCCGGTATCCGGCTGTTCAGATTGAAACGAAAAGAGATATTTTTAGCAATGGATACCCTCAGAAGCTGGCTCATCTCCTCCACCAGGTCGGAAAGTATGATCGGCTTGACAACAAGCTTGCCCTTGCCCGAATAGGCAAGCATCTGCTTGCACAGATCGGCAGCGCGTCTGCTGGTCTCTTCAATACTGCGAATATTCCGAATCGCAGGACTGAACTCCGGTAGCTGACTCGCTGCAATGGAGGCATTTCCCATAATGACCGTCAGCAGGTTGTTGAAATCGTGAGCAATACCGCCGGCCAGGACACCCAGACTCTCCAGCCGCTGCACATGCTCCATTTTTTCGCGCTGCTCCTCTTTTTCCCGCTCGGCCAGTATGCGCTCGGTCACATCCTCGTGCATCAGCACAACCTGCTGTACGGAACCGTCATGATCCTTCAGCGGATAGATAAAGGCTCTCACCCAGCGATCGTCACGCGCACCCTGTAGTTTTTCATTTTCAGCCGGATCGTAATTGATGACCGGAATTGTTACCGACTCGCCGGCAAAGCCCTTCTCAATATACGGCAGGACACCCTTTTCGGCAAGCTGCTGATCCTTGAGGATATTGTAACCCATAATTTCATCAGGACTTAGCCCCCACAGCCTTTCCCAGGCCGGATTCACTGCCGTGGTCTCGCCATCCGGGGAGAAGAGCTGAATGCTAAACGGCGACTGCTCAACCAGAGCGTGGAAATCCCTCTCAACCCTCCCTGCTTTCTTTGTCTGCTCGACAACCTTAAGCTCCAGTTCATGCTGATGGGCATCATAGGTTCGGCACAGGTCGATCTGTTTCGCCAGATTGGCCAGTATCGGTTGAAACATCTCCTCCATCGGCAAATTACTGTGCAGTGGCTTCGGTGAGAGCAAAAGAATCGCGCCGGTATCCGGAATCGGCAACCTGAACAGCAACGAATAGACTCCATCCCGGCACGGCAGGGATGCAAACAGCGCGGGTTCCTCCAGGATAGAGGCTCTTCCCTCCAGCAGTTCTGCAGGAAGGCGGAGCACTTCTCCGCCATGTTCCGCCAGTACGGCATCACCGATAGAAACAGCAAGACGGGCATCCCTGAAACCGCCGTGACTTCCGCCCCCCTGACCATAGAGCAGCACCAGCCCGCACGGATAACCGGTATGGTAGAGCAGACGCTGTAAAGCCTTGGTCAGCAATGGCTCAACGCTTACCTCCGATCCGGTCGCCGTGGCCAGATCATACAGTACATTCAGTATCTGTTCCCGTTTCATACGCAGACCGGGCTACAGACCAGTGCGGCATTATGAAATAGCGGATAACTGCCGTCGGCCACATTGCCAATCTCGCCCAGCGACAACGCCCCCGCCACATCGCCGGCCACGGAGTGAATTGCGTCCAGTTCCACCTGAGCCCTCTCCCTGCCCAGATGCAGCTTGCGCCCGGCACAATAAAATATCAGGTGATGATCTGCAGCGGAGCGGGAGACCCGGTTTGCAAGTCGCAGGGCACCATCCATCAGTTCCTCATCCCGGGCGTGGAGCAGTACCAGCATCGCGTTTTCCGGCACCTCGCCGATACAGTGCAACGATCCATCATCCGCTAAATCTACAGGGATACGTACCAGCACCTCGCCGTTGGCGCGGACAATACCAAAGGGGAAATGCACGCCGAATTTAAAAAAGTTCTCACGCGTGACCTCCTCATCATACTGTTTCCGTATCAGTTCCCGATAGATATCAAAGGCGGGACGCCAATCAATTGTCCGGATACAGTTGCCATGGGATGAGGTTGCGACAATTTGCTCCACCGGAATGGAATAACCGTGCTCCAGCATGGCCCCCCTTCCCTGCGGCATCAGTAATATCAGCACTCCTCCCTGAATGAACCGCTCACTGTCAAACAGGCAGGCCTGCGGCCTGAATGTCTCGCTGCCGGCACAGACTCCCCCATATTGCACACGGTCAGCCAGCCTCAGGTAGAGGCCATCCAGAACAGAAGCAACATTTGGTATCAAAGCATCAAAGATAAAAAACAGCACTCCATCGCCTTTCAGCCGGTCCAGGATATGCCCGGCCAACTGGTCGACCCTCTCTGCCGGAACTGCATCACAACCGGTAATATCCCGCAATATATAATCGGGCATCTCCGGCATACAAAGCAGCAACACTCCGTGCGACCGGAATCGCGAACCGGTAATCAGCTCCGGGAACACTCCCCCGGCCAGGGCCACCTCTGCTTCCCTGCATGTCTGCTGCAGAAATGGCACACTGCTGCTGCTTTGTTCAGCTACCAGTGCGACCACGCCTGCATCAGGATGCCTTTTCCTGTATGTATGCAGCGTTTTCCGGATATCCGCATCTTCAGCATCATGGAAATAGAGGCTGTCAGCACACATATATTTCACAGTTCCTCCCTTTGGAATCATATTCCGGGCAGTAGCTACAGCCGAACTCAATACTCCTGTCAATGGTCGGCCGGCTCATTCGATCACTTCCACGCCGCCCGGCGTGCCCATCAGCACCACATCCGCTCCCTGATGCGAAAAGATGCCATTGGTCACCACACCCGGCACCGAATTCAGATGATCTTCCAGTCCACGTGGATCGGTGATGGTCAGGCCATGCACATCAATAATGATATTGCCGTTGTCAGTGGTAAAACCTTCACGCAACACCGGGTTTCCCCCCAGCTTTCTGGCTACGCCTGTTACCAGTTCGCGTGCCATCGGAATCACCTCAATCGGTAACGGGAAGGCGCCAAGGGTTTTCACCTTCTTGGTTTCATCGACGATACAGACAAACCTGTCCGATGCTGCAGCGACAATCTTCTCGCGGGTCAGTGCGCCGCCACCACCCTTGGTCAGGTTCTTACAGGTATCAAACTCATCCGCCCCGTCAATATAGACTGAAAGCGAATCGACCTGTGCCAACGCCTCATTGAGATCCAGCACAGGAATGCCGTGCCCCTGCAAACGCCCGGCAGTCACCTCGGAACTTGCCACCGTGCCCTTGATCCTCTCTTTTATGGTTGCCAGTGCATCAATAAACATATTGGCCGTGGAACCGGTGCCCACACCGATAATGGAACCTTCAACCACATGGGCAAGTGCTGCCTCGGCCACTTTCTTCTTCATCTCATCCTGTGTCATCTCTCACTCCTTTTTATTGAGAACAAACTGTAGAGCAAGCAAATCCATTTTTCAGCAAAATTTGATCATTGTTGGTGGAGTGCTCTGGTGTACGTTATCCTGCCGCCATGCTCACATCCGGGATTGATGTTATTATTACAGTGCTGTTTGCCATGGGACTGGCCCAGCTTGTCTGGCTCTCCGTCATGCTTTTGCGCAGAAATGTTCCGCCGACAACGATTACCGCCTCACTGCCGCCACTGCTCTCGATCTGGGTCCTTTTATGGCCGCTGTACGAACACCCCGTATGGGTCTGGGCGGGCATCATGCTGCTCGGCCTGCCGGTCCTTCTCACTTACGGCAGCCGCCATCTGTTCTGGCAACATTTGCGCATCGCCTGGTCAGGCGCCGGCCCGGAAAAGAACGAGGATGGCCAACGCCCGCATATGTGGCCCTTTGTTTCATTGATGGCATCGCTGGCAATTGCTGCGGCATTTTTCCAGCGCGCTCCCGAATTCGGTCTGGGCATTGCCCTTGCGACATCGCTTGCCTTCCCCGCCGCATCACTACTGGACAGAACCGGCCATCTGAAGCTTGGTTTCCCACTGCATCCCGACCAGACACTGATCGGCCATATCGGCCTTGTTTTTTCGGTTGCCATGATCTGTACCTGGAGCATCCATATCTATCACGGCACAGGGTGGCAACGCCTGCTGATCGCCACACTGATTGCCGGCATGGCCGCCTCCGTCATCCGGGCCTTTTCACCTTCAAACCTGATGCTTCCGCTGGCAACACTTGCCATGGGCATCACGCTCTGGCTGCTTTAACATGCAACAAATACTGCGCACATGGATTTTTCCACTCCGGGATATGAAACAATTATCCCGGAATGGAAAAAATCTATTGTGCGTTAAAAACAGACATGGATCGACACATGCACACAGATAAACTTATTGAGATGGCCCTGGAAGAGGATGCCGCCCGCCATGATCTGACATGCCTGGCCACCATTACCGAAGGCCAGCACGGAACAGCTACGATCACAGCCAAGGCAGCCGGAACGCTTTCGGGCACGATGCTGGCCAACAAGGTATTCAAACAGCTGGACGCATCCATTGTTCAGAGCTGGAAATCGGGGGATGGCGATACCGTGGAACCGGGAGAGGTTATCTGCGAACTTGCAGGCTCCATGTACGCACTGCTGGCTGCCGAACGCACGGCTCTCAATTTCATGCAGCACCTCTCCGGCATTGCTACGGCAACCCGGGCCTTCGTTGATGCCGTAGCAGGAACCGGCTGCCAGATAGCTGACACCCGCAAAACCACGCCCGGCCTGCGCACACTTGAAAAACAGGCAGTTGTTCATGGTGGCGGCGTTAATCACCGCATGGACCTCGCATCCGGCATGCTGATCAAGGAGAATCATATCGAGGCCTGCGGTTCGATTACCGAAGCGATTGGCAAATGTTACGGCCAGAGTGAGGATGTTTGGGTTGAAGTGGAGTGTGAAACCCTTGAGCAGGTCGAAGAGGCTGTTCATGCATGTCCGGATATTATCCTGCTGGACAACATGACACCCGAGCAGACAGCAGAGGCATGTCGGCATATACCTGCATCCATACTGGTAGAGGCATCCGGCAATATCACACTGGCCAATGCCCGCAGTTATGCGGAAACAGGCGTGAATCGTATCGCCATCGGCGCCATCACCCATTCAGCCCCTGCCCTGGATCTCTCCATGCGGGTGCAGGCGAAACAGCCAGAAGCAGAAGCAGAAGCAGAATGAATTCGAATCGTGATGCCATTCTTGCCCGCCTGGCTACAGGCCCGGCACCCGTCTCAGGCGATGAACTGGCGCAGGAGTTGGGGTTAAGCCGAACCGGCATCTGGAAACATATCCAGAGACTGCGCAAACAGGGCATTAAGATCGAATCGCATCCCGGCCGCGGCTACCGGCTGACATCCGATGTATTAAGCCCGGCGATGTTCTCCGGCAGGCTTAACAGCCAGCGTATCGGCTCCGACATCGTCGTGCTTGATGAGACAGACTCGACCAATCGCGAGGCGATGCGCCAGGCTGAGGCAGGTGCAGATGAGGGGCTTGTTATTATCGCAGAACGGCAGTCCGGCGGACGTGGCCGTCTGGGCAGAAGCTGGTATACAGCAGGAGATGACGCCCTGGCCATCTCGATCCTTCTGCGCCCGAAGATCCCGCCTGAACAGGTGCCGCAACTCTCACTGCTGACCGCCGTTGCCCTGCACAGGGTATTGGTGGCACATGCGCCGGAAGTCCGCATCAAATGGCCCAACGATCTGCTCTGCCATGGCGCCAAGATGGCAGGTATCCTGACGGAAATGAGAGCCGAACCCGGACAGGTGCATGCGGTTATTCTCGGTATCGGCCTGAATATTCGCAGGCCTGCAAATGGCTGGCCTGATGAAATCAACCAGAAGGTTACCGATCTCTCTTCATCCAGCGGCAAACATCTCTCCCGGCTGAATATGGCGGTAGAAATCATTCATGCACTGGATCATTTTTACGACATCTATCTCAATGAAGGCTTCTCCCCGATCCGAAAGGCATGGTGGGATGCTCACGCGGCCAGTGGCCAGCCTGTGCGTGCCCATGGTCACAATGGCTATGTTGTAGGCATTGCAGAGGCGCTTGATGAAGACGGAGCACTGCTGCTGCGTGTTGATGGAAAACTGCAGCGCTTTATTGCCGGAGACCTTGAACTGATCAATAATGGGGCCATGGAGTGACCGACATGAATCGCTTTCTGGTTGTTGATATTGGCAATACGCAGATGGTGTTTGGCATCTTCAAAGGTGAAGACCTGCTTTGCCACTGGCGTCTCTCCAGTAATCATCATCTTACCTCCGATGAACTTGCCTGGCAGTTGCATGGCATGTTTGAACAGTTCGGCCAGAGTCCGACTGTCATCGACGGCATCATGATTGCCAGCGTTGTCCCCCACCTTGATACGGTCCTGAATGAGGCGTGCGAACGCATTTGTGGTAACAGCGCAGCCTTCGTCGGCTCTCCGGAAGTAAAAACCGGCATGGCGATTGATTACAAAAACCCGAGAGAGGTCGGGGCGGACCGGATCGTCAACGCCGTTGCCGCAAAAGAGCTGTTCGGTGCGCCTGTTATTGTTCTGGACTGCGGCACTGCAACCACATTCGATATTGTTTCACCCCGGGGGCATTATGCAGGCGGACTGATCATTCCGGGCATGGAGGTCTCGCTTGAAGCACTCTGCCAGCGTGCGGCCAAATTGCCGGAAGTCTCTGTCACCCGCACTGAAACGCTGATCGGCCGGGATACGGTCAGCAGCATGCAGGCCGGAGCCTACTGGGCCTCTGTGGACGGAATCAGGGGAATCATTCATCGCCTGCAGGCTATTGCAGCCTATGCAGCAGCTCCTGTCGTCGCCACGGGCGGCCTCTCCGAACAGTTACTGACGGAGATTCCGGAAATTACAGCACACCGGCCACATCTGACACTGGATGGGCTGCGTCTTCTGGCAGCACAGCATTTCACCCCATGAAACAGCTGTCTGCCATGGTTGCAGTCCTTATTGCCGGATGGCTGGCGTGGCAGGCATGGCACCCTCCCACACCCACAACTGTTGCGCCATCTGTCAAAAGCAGCATTCCTGAAAACAGATATGCCGGCCCGGAAATGTGGCGCATTGTCACCAAGCGTATGGTGTGGAAAAAGGCAATCGCCAGTATGCGTGACAGGCTTTATAAAGAGGGCTTTGAGACCCGGCTGATTGTCAGGCGTGAACCGATTGAACTGCATGCCTTCGATGACCACCGTATCTTCAAGGATAAGGAGAGCGCTGAAATCGCCAAAATCGAGTGGCGTCAAAAGAAGATTGAGGCGGAAGTGCTGAAGCAGAAATCAGGCTACACCGTCGGGCTTGGCCGCTTCTATCTGACCTCCTATGCCGAGCAGATGCAGGAGCGGCTGAAACGAATCGGCAAGCCATACCGCTATGAGCGCAGAACCGTGACGATCCCGGCCTACCGGTTTGTTTTTAACCCGATGGAAAAGGCTGAAGCCACAAAATCGTGGGAGCGTCTGCAAAATCTCGGCATTGCCGATCCTGTAATGATGCGCGAATCGGAATATCAAAAGATGTATGGGAACAAATCAACTTCCTGATAAGTTACAAATGACCGTTTTCGGCCAAAAGCATCGGTAATCGGGTGGAGATTATCGTTTAAGCTCCTGATAGCGGCCATTCGAACCGATAAGACAGGTCAGTTTCTAGGGCCTGTTAACACTAATTGCGGTGTTGGCGCTGCTGCCCCAAATGAGGTTAATCAAGGCGCGAGGAGGGAGATTGGTGGTTCCAAATGACCGACGAGCAACGCCGGGTATCCTCATTTGGGGCGCAGCCCGTCGGGATAGCCCATTTTTCCGCCCTGCTGCGTTACTGCTCGCAAAGCCTTGCAGGATCGAAAAAATGGTCGAATCGCCGCCATCGAAATTAGTGTGAACAGGCCCTAATTAAGTCTGCGAAACGATCAAAGAGGTAATCGGCATCCTGTGGGCCGGGGCTGGCTTCGGGATGGTATTGTACTGAGAAGATTGGTCTGTTTTTGACTTTCAATCCTTCAACTGTGCCATCAAAGAGAGAGCGATGGGTGATTTCAACATGATCAGGCACATGATCACCGGATACGGCAAAACCATGATTCTGACTGGTGATCTCAATCCTGCCGGTGGTCTCATCCTTGACCGGGTGATTACCGCCACGATGTCCGAACTTCAGTTTGAAGGTCTCAAGACCAAGCGCCTGCGAAAGCAGCTGATGCCCCATGCAGATACCAAAGATCGGTGTATCGGTATCCAACAGTTCACGAATGGTCTCAACCGCATAACCCACAGCAGCCGGATCGCCCGGCCCATTGGAGAGGAAAATCCCGTCCGGATTCATGGCCAGAATATCGGAGGCTTTGGTCTGTGCAGGCACAATGGAGACCTTCAGGCCGCGATCGGCCAGTTTACGGAAAATGTTGCGCTTGCAGCCAAAATCAAGGGCAACGACATGGGCACGTTCTTCAATATTGCGGTATGTTTTGCTATCGAGATCATAACTGCCCTGCTTCCAGATCGAGGTGCTGTCGCAGCTGACCTGGCTCACAAGGTCGCGCCCCTCCAGACCTTCCCATCTCTTTGCCATGGCGACGGCATCATCTTCGCTCATGCCATCAGATGCAATAACGCCATTCTGGGCGCCATGATCGCGCAGGTGGCGAACCAGAGCACGGGTATCAATGTCAGCAATACCAATAACATTCTGCGTCTTCAGCCATGCATCAAAACCGGACTCGGCACGATAATTCGAGGTGATACGGGCAGGTGCGCGCACAATACAACCGCGGACGGATACCGTTTCAGACTCATAATCATCAGCATTGATACCGACATTGCCGATATGCGGATAAGTGAAAGTGATAATCTGATCGGTGTAGGAGGGATCGGTGAGGATCTCCTGATAGCCGGTCATGGAGGTGTTAAAACAGACTTCGCCAACACAGTTCCCGATCGCACCGAAAGCCTGACCACGGAAGATTCGTCCATCTGCCAAAGCCAATATTGCTTTCCTGTCTGCCATCGGTCACCTCACATGTTTGAACGACGCGCAGGGTACGAAAAACCAGCTCTAAAGTCGAGTGACCAGACTCCTGTCGTGGCTCACAATCAGGATTCATGCGGATGAAGCATGGTATTCGGGTCAAGCAGGGCATCCAGCTCATGCTCAGGCAATAGCTGCTCATCAAGGCAGAGCTGGCGCACGGTTTTGCCTTCTTTTATGGCTTGTTTGGCAATCTCCGAAGCCCTGTCATAACCAATCACCGGAGCCAGCGATGTCACCATGCTCATGCTCCACTCAATCTGCTGCTCACACTTCTCGCGGTTGGCCTCCAGTCCTGCAATGCACCTGTCTGCAAACATACGGGCCGCATTGGCAAGTATCATCTCGGACTCCAGCAGATTATGCGCCATCATCGGCAGCATCACATTCAGATCGAGCAGGCCGGATGCGCCGCCAAAAGCGATGGCTGCATCATTACCGATGACCTGTGCACAGACCTGCGCCATCGACTCGGCAATGACCGGATTCACCTTGCCCGGCATAATGGATGATCCCGGCTGCACAGCCGGAACCGAGACCTCGCCGATACCGCAACGCGGCCCCATATTCAGAAGACGTACATCATTGGCAATCTTGACGAGCGATACCGCCACTGCCCGCAACTGGCCGGATAGTTCCACAGCCGCATCCTGTGCCGCCTGTGCTTCAAAATGGTTCGCTGCCTCTGAAAATGGAATATCATATATTTCGGACAGTGCCGCAGCCATTCTGGCACCAAACTCGGGATGTGTGTTCAGGCCGGTTCCTACAGCCGTTCCGCCCTGGGCAAGCTCGGTGATATGCGGCAGACAGCTCTCAAGGCGTTCAATCCCCAACTCAATCTGCCGTGCCCAGCCGGAAATCTCCTGTCCCAGTGTAATCGGTGTGGCATCCATCAGGTGTGTACGCCCGATCTTCAGTACATCCTCATATTTCTCGGCCTTGCGCTCCAGAACTGCATGCAGATGTGTCAGTGCAGGGATAAGCTTGTGTACCAACAAATCACTGGCAGCCAGATGAATGGCTGTTGGAATGACATCATTGGATGATTGCCCCATATTGACATGGTCGTTGGGATGAACCGGCGTACCGGCATCCAGTTGGGCGCAACGGTGGGCAATCACTTCATTGACATTCATGTTGGTCGATGTGCCCGAGCCGGTCTGGAAGATATCAAGCACAAACTGTGAATCCCATTTTCCTTCTGCAACTTCAGCCGCAGCTTTTGCAATCAGCTTTGCCTGTTTGGCATCGAGCCTTCCAAGTAACTGGTTGCTCCTGGCAGCACACTGTTTGATGCTGCCCAGCGCCCTGATGAACGAACGTGGAAAACGCAAATCCGAAACCGGAAAATTCTCCAGCGCCCGAGCTGTCTGCGCGCCATACATGGCATCTTCGGGCACCTGCATCTCGCCCATAGAATCGGATTCTGTACGCATTGCAGCCATAACTACTCCCTTGCTGGTGGAAAATACGCCAGCTACTGTAAAGCCGCTGGCCGGTCATGACAAATGCAAGCAGGACTCGACATCTATGGTTTGAATATAAAAAAGGCCGACATTTCTGCCGGCCTTCCGTTTATGGCTCCCCGAGCAGGACTCGAACCTGCGACATATGGATTAACAGTCCACCGTTCTACCGACTGAACTATCGGGGAATGAGGCGGCGAACGGTACGAACCAAGGTGTGCCCTGTCAACACAGCAGTGGTCAATTTTAATTCTACGTTCGAAATATCGCTTGCCATCAGAGGAAGGATAGGACCAATATACGTGATATTTGATAGTTACGTCTCTTTCATGCTATAGTGCATGAACCTAGGAGGGCAATCTCATTGAATAACCATGCTTTTTGGAAATCAGACTGGATCGTTGGACTCACAATAACGGTGCTGTTTTGTGCGGCCTATCTTACCAATTTCAGCATGACCCAGTCACTGGAACATAAAGCATACGATATTGCTGTGAACGCAAGCATGACGCCATCCGATGACCGCATTGTTATTCTGGATATTGATAACGACTCGATTGAACGTATTGGCCGCTGGCCCTGGCCCCGTTCGGTCATTGGCGATATGATCCGGAAGCTTTCAGATGCCGGTGCCCGTCTGATTGGCATTGATATCTTCTACAGCGAAAAACAACAGGTCCCCAAAAGTGCGCAGACACATCTGCAACTGGCAAAAATACTTCAGCAGCAGGGTAAAACTAAAGAGGCGGAGAAAATTATTGCCCAAGCACGGGAGATGGATGAAGATCTGCGCCTCATTGAAGCAACCCGGCAGAGCGGCAATGTCCTGATGCCGATGTTTTTTGATATTGGCAAACCATCAGGCAGGCCTGATGTTGAGCTTCCGGATTATCTTGCTCGCATGGCGATTAAAAATATTGGCAATGTTGTTGAGGGTTCAACCCCGCTGAGCGCCTTCAAATTACACTCCCCCTTTCCTGAACTGGCCAAAGCGGCTGTCGGACTTGGCCACCTGAATGTCACGGTTGATGATGATGGCGTACTTCGAAGCGAACCACTTGTTATCGAGTATTACGGGCAGTTTTTCCCCTCCATGGCACTGGCTATCGCCACAAAAAGTCTGAACCTTACCAACAGTGATATCCGCATAAATGTCGGCCATAATATCGAATTGGGACGTCTGGACATCGGAACAGACACCGGTATTCGCATCTACCCCTCTTTTTACGGTGATGGCAACGGTAACGGCTTTAAACACTACTCGTTTCATGATGTAAGTTCAGGACGTATCCCGGCAAGACTTTTCAAGGATAAAATCGTTCTGATTGGTGCTACCGGCACAGGCATTGGCGAAACCTATATCACACCGGTAAACAACAATATGTCCAGTGTGGAATACCACGCCCACGTGATTCAAAGCATTCTTGATGAGAACTTCTTCACAAGGCCTGCGTGGGCATTCTTCACCGAACTGCTGATTCTGCTTGGTATCGGAGTCTACCTCACTATCGCCCTGCCCCGCCTTGGCACAGGATTTGGCGCAGCCATTTCACTGCTGTTGCTGCTAATCCTGTTGGCCACCAACTTCACGCTGCTGGTCACCTCCGCACTCTGGCTTCAAACCATCACCTCGGCCCTGCTCCTGCTGTTTGGTCACCTGCTACTGACAACCAGACAATACTTTGCCGGTGAAGATGAGCGTGGAAAAATATCTGCGGAATCTGCCGAGACCAATAAAATGCTGGGACTCTCTTTCCAGAGCCAGGGCATGCTGGACATGGCATTTGACAAATTCCGCAAATGTCCGGTTAACGAAGACACCCTCTCCGTCCTCTATAATCTGGCGCTGGATTTCGAGCGCAAGCGACAGTTCAACAAAGCCACCTCCGTTTATGAGTATATGGCTGAACACAACCCGAATTACAAAGATATTCAGGCACGTATTGAACGGGTCAAAAATGCCGGTGAAACGGCCATCTTCGGTGGAACCTCCGGCAATGCCATGTCCTCCCTTCTGATTACCGGTGGAGCCAAGCCGACACTCGGGCGTTATGAAATCATAAAAGAGCTTGGCAAAGGCGCCATGGGTACGGTTTATCTGGGTAAGGATCCAAAGATTAACCGTGAAGTAGCTATAAAAACCATGGCTCTGTCACAGGAGTTTGAAGCGGATGAATTGCAGGAAGTAAAAGACCGCTTCTTCCGTGAGGCAGAGACCGCCGGCATGCTGAATCATCCCAATATCGTCACCATCTTTGATGCCGGGGAAGAACACGATCTGGCCTATATCGCCATGGAGTTCCTTAACGGCAGTGATCTGGCGCCATACACCAAGAAAGACAAACTCTTTCCTATCCCCGCAACCATGAAAATCTGCGGCAAAGTTGCCGAAGCACTGCACTATGCCCATGCCCAGAATGTAGTGCACCGGGATATTAAGCCTGCAAATATCATGCTGCTTAAAAACAGAACCGTGAAAGTCACTGACTTCGGCATTGCCCGTATTACGGCGTCAAGTAAAACCAAGACCGGCGTCGTGCTCGGAACCCCGTCCTATATGTCCCCGGAGCAGCTTTCCGGCAAACATGTTGATGGTCGCTCCGACATTTTCTCGCTCGGTGTCATGCTTTATGAGATGCTGACAGGTGTACGCCCGTTCCGTGGCGACTCCATGGCAACACTGATGTTCCAGATTGCCAACGAGCCACACCCGGATATCCGTGAACACCGTCCAACACTCCCGGACAGTGTAGCCGAACTGATCGATAAAATGTTGACCAAAGACCCGGCAACCCGTATTGCTAACGGCAACCAGGTCGTGCGCAGTATTATTGGCTGCCTGAAAGATATCAATAACAAGGGAGGTAATGCATGAGTGCAATTGAAATGCATGCCACCACTGATGTCGGCGTAAAACGCAATCACAATGAAGATTGCGTCGGCATCACACCGGAATTCGGCTTTGCCGTTCTTGCTGATGGCATGGGCGGACACAATGCGGGTGAAGTCGCCAGCGCCATGGCCATTGAAGTCACCAGCAGATACCTGCGTGACAGGCTCCCCAAAACACCCGAGGCCCAGCTTGATGAAAACACCGGCTTTACCAGCGAGTCCATCCTGACCCGTGAAGGTATTACCATGGCCAACAATGCCATTTTTGAGGCGGCACAGCAGAAGCCTGAATGTGCCGGCATGGGAACCACCGTGGTTACAGCAGTCTTTTATGCCGACCGCCTGACTGCCGCACATGTCGGCGATTCACGCATGTACCGCCTGCGAGGAGACCTTTTAACCCACGTTACTGAAGACCACTCCCTGATCCAGGAACAGGTACGAAGAGGTCTTCTTACCGCTGACGACGCCCGTAATTCCGCCATTAAAAACCTGGTGACCCGTGCATTGGGCGTTGAACCTGATGTCGAACCCGATATTGTTGAGGATATTGTACAGGCAGGAGATCTGTATCTGATGTGCTCGGATGGCCTGACAGATGTTGTGCCTGATGAAGCCATTCGTCTGACGCTGTCCCAGAATGGCAAAGACCTGCGCAAGGCAGCGGCACAGCTGATACAACTGGCCAATGATGCCGGTGGCCCGGACAATATTTCAGTGATTCTGATCAGAACACAGAAATATTTCCATCGAAAGCAGGGATTGCTTTCAAAGATATTTGGACGCTGATCAACAGCGATGGATGTAAACATGGAGGCAAGCAATGGCCTGTAAGCTTATACTGAAGTTCAAGGACACCGTGATTTCTGAAATCCCTCTGGACAGGGAAGAGACGACAATCGGACGGAAACCCGACAACACCATTCACATTGACAATCTCGCTGTCAGTGGTCGTCATGCCCGTGTCCTGAAAATTGGTAACAAGGTCATTCTGGAAGATCTTGGAAGCACCAACGGCTCTTTTGTCAACGACAAACAGATTACAAAACATATTCTCCAGCATGGCGATACCATTCTCATCGGCAAGCATATACTTACATTTGTTAACCTCGAAGATATACCTGCTCAGGCTGAACATCCGGAAACAGCGGAAGATGGGGATATGGACAAAACCATGATCATCAGCCCTCAGGCCCGCTCCGCCATGATCAACAAGGGGGGACTGCAATCAACGGCAGCAAACATGCCGCTGGCCGGACTTCAGGTCATCGCAGGCCCCCACTCCGGTAAAAGCATCGACCTGACAGCATCGCTGACCAGCCTTGGAAAGGGGGATCATTGCCGGATCAAGGTGAAGGGCATTACCGTTGGCAAACAGGCTGCTGTGATCACCCGCAGGCCGACAGGTTATCATATTGCCCATCTTGAAGGGCTGGCAAAACCAAAAGTGAATGGTGAAACGGTCGGGGATCAGCCCCGCACCCTGAAAGATGGTGATATTATCGAACTGGGTGACACCAAAATGGAGTTTTTCATCAAGGAGAAGTGATAAACGCCCGGCATGACCGATCAGCTGCGGGCATGGATATTAAACAGCCTGTCATGTTCATCAAGGGCAAAACGGTCGGTCATTCCGGCAATATAATCGGCAATGATGCGGGCACGTCTTTCAGGGCCTGCGCCCTCCTCAAGCTTCTGCCGCTGAGTCGTTGGCAACATCTCAGGCTTCTCCATATATGCTGAAAAAATCTCCTGAATCACCTGCTCCGCTTTAGAGGCCATACGTACAACGCGATAATGTTTATACATATTCCGGTAAAGATAGCGCTTCATGGCGCCATTCATCTGCCTGACAGGTTTCGAGAAGCCGGCCAGCGGTTCCTTTGATCTCCGGACATCATCCAGGCTACGGACTTCAGCCTGCCGAATTCGTCGCTGCGTCTCATCAATCACATCAAGAATCAAAAAATTGATCATCCGGCGAACTGTTTCGGTGACAGCCATGCGTTCATCAATGCCTGCATACTCTTTCTCCACCTCTTCATAGTGAACCTGAAACAGTTCAATCTCTTTCAGTCCGGAAAGCGTAAGCATGCCGGCACGCACACCATCATCAATATCATGGTTATTGTAGGCTATCTCATCAGCCAGGTTGCCAATTTGCGCTTCCAGTGTTGCCTGTTCATGGAGATTAAATTCGCTAAGATCGCTGTTTTTTGGAATATCATGGGGCGAATGATGTTTTACAATGCCTTCCCGGGTCTCATAACTGAGATTCAGGCCGACAAATCCGGCATAGCGATGTTCCAGTGACTCAACTACCCGCAGCGACTGCCGATTATGCTCAAAGCCGCCATAAGGTTTCATGACCTCATTGAGCGCATCCTGTCCGGAGTGGCCGAATGGCGTATGACCAAGATCATGGGCCAGCGCAACCGCTTCGGCCAGATCCTCATGCAGATGCATCGCCCGGCAGATGGAACGCGCAATCTGGGCCACTTCAATTGAGTGGGTGAGTCTGGTGCGATAATGATCCCCCTCATGATTAACGAACACCTGGGTTTTATACTCAAGGCGCCGGAATGCGGTTGAATGGATAATCCGGTCCCTGTCCCGCTGAAACGGGTTTCTTGAGGCCGATTCGGGCTCATCATAGCGTCTGCCACGCGACAGCTCCGAGCGGCATGCATAGTCCATCAACGTTGATTCATAGCGGTCACTCACTGCTTACTCCGGGCAGCTTCCATCATCTCCACAGCTTCTCTGGCAGCACTACCTGGCTGATCAGCCATCAGGATGGGGCGCCCGATTACGAGATAATCCGAACCGGATTTAATTGCCATGGCCGGATCGGCAATACGCTTCTGATCCTGCACATCCTGATCGCCCCAGCGAATCCCCGGTGTCACGGTAAGAAACTCCGGGCCACATACATCTTTAATTGCTGCTACCTCATGCACACTGCAAACCACCCCGTCCAGACCCGCATCCTGTGTCATGCGGGCACGCTGCAACGCCAGTTTACGTGCATCGGCAGGAGGCATCGGATCACTTGTCAGGACTGTCACACCAATCAGTTTCATCTCCGGAAAGCGCTTTGCCGCCAAGGCGGCAGCGGCCAACATTTCCTGGCCGCCACCGGCATGCACATTCAGCATCTGCACTCCCAGAGCCCCTGCACTTTCAACTGCCTGCGCAACCGTATTGGGAATATCATGGAATTTCAGATCCAGAAATATTTTGTGCCGGCTCGCCAGCTCTCTGACCAGTGCAGGCCCCTCCGCAACAAAAAGCCGCAGTCCGACTTTCAACCAGCCTGCCTCATTGCCAATCTTCTCCCGCATCGCCAAAGCCATGTCACTATCCGGCACATCCAGTGCCACCATTAAACGGTCACGCATTTATAAATCTTCCTCTCTGATTGCATGCATCGTGCCCCATGCATGGCATTGGGGGCATTGCCAGCGAAGTTCCACCACTTTAACACCGCACTCATGACATACAAAATGCTTCATCTGTCTGCGCCACCTGGCGGCATGTTCCGACAACGGTGATTCCACATGGCCATCTATTCCTGCGAGACGCAGGGATGCCCGCAACGTCGATGCTGAAAACCCCAACTGCTGTTTCAGCGCCTCAACCTGGTCAACACCCTCTTCCGCGGCAACAGCCTCCAGCCAGGAGAGAGCCAACTCCTCATCTTTCGTACATCTCCACTGTTCGATCAGGATATTCTTTCCATGATTCTGATAAAACTTGCGATTTTCCAGCATGGCCGGTATTAACAGATGCAGATGTTCTGACGCTTTTTCCCGCATCCTCTTCAGCGCTTTTTCCACTCGGGAGAAATCACCCTGCTGCAGGTGGATTCTGACCAATACGATATGCGCATGTGCGCAGGCCGCATCCAGTTCCAGGGCGCGCCTGGCACAGGCTTCTGCCTTTTCAATATCTGCGGGAAAATGTGCATCTGCCATCTCCGCAAAAAGGTAGGCTCTGTGCAGGTGCAGAGAGTCACCCTGAATCTTCTCAAGCCGGGAAAGCAACGCTTCTGCCTCAACCCACTCGTGACTCTGTTCGCGAATCCGCAGACTTGCCTCCAGAGCGTCTGTATGATCCGACTGCATTGCCAGCGCCTTCTCATACTGCCGCAAGGCCCTGTCCAGCAGACCACCTGCCTGGAAATCCTTCCCCAATGCAAGATGAGCCTGAAGATGCAGCTCGCCGGAGAGATCGGGACGCGCCAGAATATTCTGGTGAATACGCACAGCCCGGCCAATTTCACCTTTGGCCCGAAACATCTCGCCCAGCGCCATATAGACATCCACCGCCTCCGACTTTAAACGGGCAACCTGCACCATCTCCTGAAGTGCCAGGTCCGGCTTATCTGATAAAAGGTAGTTGATACCGCGCAGCAGCGGTGTAACCCGCTCATCCTCTTCCCGGAGAGGACCATGCTCCTCATTCTGAATCTGGCGCCAGTAGAGAGCGGCCATCACCAGTAACGCCGCAGCGATCAGGCTCATTAACAGTGTTGTCATGGCATGGCAGTAAGATTCATGAGCGATTCAGGTTCAGCAACAACATCACACATCATCCTGCAATGGAATGTTACGAAGATTCTCAACCTCCCGGACAAGTGTGCTGTTCTCCTTTCGAAGCTCGGCAATTTCCTGTTTATGTTTACGCCGGGAAAAACTTAAGGAGAGCATCCCGCCAAGAAAACCAAGCAGAAATGCGATAAAAATAGGCACATAAAGCGGCAGCGGCCTGCTAACCACGCCTGCGATAGCAATCTGTACTGTTTCGATATTGGAAAGGGCAAAGATCGTAGCAAACGAGGTTAAAACCAGTACGACCAGCACATTGATCCAGTTCATGCCATCCTCCGGGTCTGTTGGACTCAGCAATCGAGCATTTAACCGTTCTGATCTACCCGCTCACGCAGCTCTTTGCCCGGTTTAAAGTGAGGAACAATCTTGCCCGGCACATGCACCGATTCACCAGTCTTCGGATTACGGCCGATACGCGGGTTACGGCGCTTGGTTGTAAAGCTGCCAAAACCTCTCAGCTCGACCCTGTCACCGCTTGCCAGGGCATTTGAAATTGCCTGAAATATTTCGTTCACAACAACTTCGGCTTCCCGCCTGGTGATCTCGCCATAGCTATCTGCAATGATCTCAACCAGTTCAGATTTGGTCATAGACTCCTCCTGCCAACCTCCATAACTTAGACCATTGCACGATTTTGGCAATCATGGATATGAATCCTCCGCCTATTTTTTGCCCAGCAGCTTGCGCTGAAGCTCCAGCGCAAGCGCTGAGGGAGTCTCACTGTTTTTGATCTCCTGGGTATAATTGCGAACAGCTTCACGCTCCTCATCCCGAAGCAGCTGACGAATTGAAAGATCCACCTGCCTGCGCTTGCGATTCACATCAATCACCTTGGCTTCAACTTCATCGCCAGCCTTCAGTGCATCATGTTCGCGAGGCACCTCACGCAGTGCCAATCTTGCCTGCACACCCTCAGCAAGCTCAACCATCACCGCGCCCGAATTCACTTCAACAACCCTGCCTTTGACAACGCTGCCGCGGCTTACGCCTGAAAGGAACACTTCAAATGGATCATCAGAAAGCTGTTTGATGCCCAGTGAAATACGCTGGCGCTCTATATCAACGCCCAGCACAACCGCTTCAACTTCCTGTGACTTTGTATACTCCTTGATCGCTTCATCGCCCTCTTTTTTCCATGAGAGGTTGCCGATATGGACAAGGCCATCAAGGCCGTCGGTTAAACCGACAAAGAAACCGAAATCTGTAATATTCTTGATTTTCCCGGTAATTTTCGACCCGACCGGATGCTCTGCAATCCATGCCTGCCATGGGTTCTCAGTCACCTCTTTCAGGCTCAGGCGGATACGGCGATCTTCAGGCTCAACGGCCAGCACCGCCACATCCACGACATCACCCTCGCTCAACACCTCTGTCGGCTTCACATCCTTGCGCGTCCAGCTCAACTCGGAACGGTGAATCATGCCCTCAACGCCGGGCTCCAGTTCAACGACCGCACCAAAATCCAGCAGCTTGCGCACCGTGCCGGTCAGGCGCATCCCTGCTTCATAGGTTGATGCGGCTGTGACCCACGGATCTTCCTGCAGGGTCTTCATGGATATGGAGACCTTGCCGGTTTCGGCATTAAGCTTGATAATCTCAGCTGAAATAGTCTGGCCAATGGAGAGCATTTCGCCTGGATGCTCGATACGGCGCCATGCCATATCAGAAACATGCAGCAGTGCATCCACGCCGCCGATATCAACAAATGCGCCAAAACTGGTTAGCCGTTTTACTTCGCCGGTTACTTTATCGCCTACTGAAGCGCTTGCAAAAAACTCCGCCCGTTTTTCCTCCTGCATTTTTGCCAGAGGCTGCTTGCGCGATACAACAATATTTTCCGGTTTGCGTGTCGCTTCCAGAACCGCAACCTGACACTTCTGACCGACAATCTGTTCTGCAGCAACACGTGCATCGACATCAGTTTCCGAACGCGGCATAAATGCACTCAAACCACCCAGGTCAACCCGGAAGCCTCCCTTCACCTCTTTCAGGACAGTGGCCTCAACTGTTTCACCGGCCTCCATAGCCGCATCCACTTTTTGCCAAAGCTCCTGACGGCGTCCCTCCAGTACTGAAAGGCGAATACCGTCTCTGCCGCCTGCAGAGACCACCATCGCATCAATCTCATCACCCACTGCCGGCAACGATTTGCCGATGGCTGCAAACTCGGTGACATTGATGGTGCCTTCATTCTTGGCGCCCACATCCAGCGTCACAACCTCTGAATCCACGCTGACAACAACACCATTTACATTTTCACCCCTCTTCAGGGCAGGCGCCTCTTTTAATGATGCCTCAAAAAGCTGCTTAAAGGACTCCTCCTCGGCCATTACCGGTACTGCAGCGTCCACTGCTGTCTTGTTTTCCTTGGTTACGTTTTGATTGTTCATCATTGTTTCAATTCCAATTGTTAGTTTTATTCTATTTCTATTTTCCATACTGTGGCTGTCCGCACACATCCATGCATACCAGACACAGCCGCTAAACCTTTGCGATCAATGCCCGTCTCTCCAGCACCGCCAATACCCGGTCAACCACTTCATCGACCCTGAGTGTTGTCGAGTCAATCTGAATGGCATCTTTCGCCTTCTCAAGCGGCGAACAGTCACGGACACTATCACGTTCATCCCGCACCTTCAGATCCTCGATGATCTGCTGCAGGGAAACTTCCGTCCCCGCCTGATTCAGTTGCGCCCAACGCCTTCGGGCACGCTCCCGCTGCGAGGCAGTCAGGAAAAACTTGGCCTCGGCATCCGGCAAGACAACCGTGCCGATATCCCGGCCATCCATAACACACCCCTGCCTGGCAAGCCGGCGCTGAATCTCCAGCAGCCTGCTGCGGATCTGCGGCATAGCGGCCACTTTTGATGCCCAGGCGCCGACATCCTCACCACGCAACAGCGGAGTGCAATCCCTATTTTCAAAAAAAATGCCTTCAGCCCGCCATTCGATGTCGGCCACAGCACTATCAAGCAATGCCGCCACTGCGCCCTCATCACTCAACTCCACACGCCTTTCAACGGCCAGCCAGCCCAGAAAACGGTAGAGAAGCCCTGTATCCAGCACTGGCAGGCCAAGCTCTTCACCAACCATGGCAGCGATTGTTCCCTTGCCGGAACCGGAAGGACCATCAATGGCAATCCGCAATCCTGTTATAGGCCTCCAGTCACCCACGACACCTTCCACCTCTTCTTACCCGGCCCAACGGAGATTCATCCCCAACTGCTGCGCCAGGTCGACAAAATCAGGGAATGAAGTTGCGATCGCTGCCGCATTTTCAATCACAATCTCCTCCTCGGCACATTGTGCCGCCACGGCCATCGCCATGGCAATCCGATGATCACCCTCTGCATCAACCCGGCATCCACCCTTAAGCGTACCGCCTGTAATGCGTGCGCCATCCGCATGCTCTTCAATATCTGCTCCGGCAGCAACAAGCGCCCTGGCCATCACGGCAATGCGATCCGACTCCTTCACCCGCAACTCTTCGGCTTCGGAGAGCAAAAATTCACCCTCTGCCAAAGCAGCTGCCGCAAACAGTGCCGGAAACTCGTCAATGGCATCGGGCACATCGGCGGGATTGACGTGAATGCCATGCAGCCTTGCAGCAACAGCATGAATATCCGCAACCTGCTCTTCACCGACAAGTGTTTCATTTTGCAATGTCAGCCGGGCACTCATCTCTGAAAGAATCCGGCTCCAGCCGTTACGCAACGGATTCATACCGATACGTTCCAACACTACATCCGAGCCCTCCACCAACGAGGCTGCCACAGCAAAAAATGTTGCAGAGGATGGATCCGCCGGAATATGCACCGGCTCGTTCGGCGCAGTCAGCCTGCCAACAGGATCCAGGTGAATCACACCCTCACCATCGACATGCACCGGCTGTCCGAACAACGGCAGCATACGCTCGGTATGATCACGGGTCGGGCGTGGTTCAACCACGGTCGTTTCACCCTCGGCAAACAGGCCGGCCAGCAGCACACACGATTTCACCTGAGCGCTGGCCACTTCCGAAACGTGATGTATCGCCTTCAATACGCCGCCACGAATCGTGATCGGCAACAGATTGCCGCCATCACCGCCATCAACCTCGGCTCCCATCCTGCGAACCGGATCAACCACCCGCTTCATCGGACGCTTACGGAGCGAGGCATCACCGGTTAATCTGCTCTCAAAATCCTGGCCTGCCAGCATACCCATCATCAGACGCACACAGGTACCGGAGTTGCCTGCATCGAGCGGGCCCTGCGGCTGTTTCAGTCCATGCAGGCCAACGCCATGGACACGCAGTGATGTTTTCTCATCATTAAGCCACTCAATCGTAACCCCCATATCGACAAACATCTGCGCTGTCGCCAGATTATCCTCACCGGGGAGAAAGCCGTGGATCTCTGTCACACCATCGGCCAACGATGCCAGCATCACGGCGCGGTGAGACATCGACTTGTCACCGGGAACAGTCACTCTGCCCTTCAATGCCCCCTTTGCAGGGCCCGCGATCAGGGTTCCACCTATGTTCACGCCATTTCCCTCTGAAATGCTCTCACAAACTTCCTCCATGCTCTTCAAGCCATGCATCACGCGCTTTCTTGGCAGCCGCAAAGTTCTGCAGCAGCTTTTCACCATCTTTACAGGTCAGTGCCGCCTTCAGCTCGGCAAGCTCAGCCTGAAACGCATCAATTTTATCCACAAGTGCAACACTGTTTGAGAGTGCAATATCCCGCCACATTTCAGGTGAAGATGAAGCGATACGTGTGAAATCCCTGAAGCCTCCGGCGGCAAACCGGAAAGGGTCATGCTCCGCATCATCACTGCGTTCACCCTGTTTGCGCACCGCATTGACCAGCGCAAAGGCTGCCAGATGCGGCAGATGGCTGACCGATGCAAGAAGATCATCATGGCTGGCTGCATCCATCCGGATCACGCGACTGCCTGTTGCCTTCCACATGGTCTCAACCGCATCAACGGCCCTGGCATCAACACCGCCACCCACATCGGCTGCAGGCGTTAAAATACAGAGACGGTCTTCAAATAGCTCGGCAAACGAAGCTTCCGCGCCGGACTGTTCAGTTCCGGCAATCGGATGGGCAGGCACGAAACGGGATGGATTCTCAAGATGGCGATGCGCCACATCAATCGCATGCTGCTTGGTACTGCCTGCATCGGTCAGCAACGCATCTTCAGGCAACGCTCCGGCAAGCTCTGCAAACACCTTTTCATAGGCTCCCATCGGCACGGCCACCAGCACCATATCGGCATCATGCACGGCCTCGGCAATGTCATGGCTCCAGTGATCGATGATGCCGAGTTCACGCGCCCGATCAAGATTCTCCCGGCTGCGGCCGACACCAGTCACGCGGCCGACAAAGCCAGCATGTCTCAGCGCTCGTGCAACCGACCCGCCTATCAGGCCGACGCCAATCACTGCCAGATGTTCAATCGGGTGTTTACTCATGCGGAACACATCACCTCATCTGTGCGGGAGTCTCCTGCTCCACGCTCGTTTTCAACCTGCAAAAAACAAGCTCTGTAAAAACCCTGTTTTTGCAGGGCTTGCCAAAGCCGCGCATCCCTGCGCGGATAAAATTCGGATTAGAGAGAACCCAGTATCGGCTCCAAAGCCTTAAGAAACTGCTCATTCTCCTGCTCGGAGCCTACCGAAATACGCAAATAATCAGGCATACCGTAAGGACCGAGCGGACGCGGAATCATGCCCTGATCTTCAAGCATCTGCAAAATTCGGGAGGCACGGGCATGTTTAAGCAGTACAAAGTTGCCGAAGCTTCTGCCACCCAGAATACCCCATGCATCAAATATCAGCTCCAGACGATCCCGCTCCTGCCGGCAGTCCGCCACCCTCGCCATCACCCATGCCCGGTCATCCAGCGCAGCCAGAGCTGCACGCTGGGCCAGAAGGTTGATGTTGAAGGGCTCGCGAAAACGGTTTGCCAAAGCGGCAATCTCGCTATCGGCAATAGCATAACCAATCCGGCAACCTGCGAGTCCGTATGCCTTGGAGAAGGTACGGCTGATGACCAGGCCGGGATGATTCAGCCGGGCCGCACTATCGCCAAGCTCATCAGCCACATATTCATGGTAGGCCTCATCCATGATGACAACAACATCGCGAGGCAGGCGGTCAAGAAACTGCTGCAGCGCGCCTGTGCCGTGCAGCGTGCCGGTCGGATTGTTCGGATTGGCGATGCAAACCACCTTGGTTCGTTCGTTCACCGCCTCTCCCATGGCATCCAGATCATGGGAAAGCCCGTCCGCTTCCGGAACGGCCACGCCGGTTGCGCCAGACGCCTGCGTGGCAAGCGTATAGACAATAAACCCCCGCTGGCTGTAAACCACCTCATCACCGTGGCCGGCAAAGGTGCGAATCAGAAGCTCCAGCACCTCGTTGGAGCCATTGCCCAGCAGAATCTGCTCCGTACTGCAACCATGTTTTGCTGCCAGCGCCTGCTTCAGTTCACTGCAATCGCCATCGGGATAACGGTGCACTTCAGTGACTGCTTTTTTCATCGCCTTAACTGCATTGGGGGGTGGCCCATAAGGGTTTTCATTGGAGGCCAGCTTGACCGCCTCCTTCAATCCCTTTTCAGCCAGCAGCATTTCGACCGGCTTGCCCGGCACATAGGGGTTAAGCCCGGAGGTCTGTGCAACGGCCCTGCCTGCCCAGTCAGGCGAAGCTATCATAGCTTGCGTGAAACCGGATAGGATCCGAGAACCTTGATGAAACTTCCCGGCTTGTTTTCGATCTCGCTGATTGCCGCCGCCACATTCTCGTCATCACGATGGCCCTGAATATCGACAAAGAAGAGATACTCCCACAGCCTCTTCTTCGACGGACGCGACTCAATACGCGTCAGGCCGATATTCCGGGATGCAAACGACTGAATCAGACTGTTGAGTGCCCCCGGTTCATCCTTGATTGACATCACCAGCGCCGTCTTGTCCTCGCCGGAGGCAGGCGAATCATGCTGACCGATCACCAGAAAACGGGTGGTATTATCATGATGATCCTCGATATTCTTCTGCATCAGCGGCAGTGAAGTTTGATCAACAATAGCGTATGGCCCGATAGCGGCGGCATATTGCCACGCCAATGATTCACTGCTGCTCTCTTTTGCCTCTTCGATCATCCTGGCGGCATGCACAGTCGACGCCACCTCCATCAGGGAGGCATTCGGCAGGTGCTCCTGCAACCATTTGCGGCACTGCGCCAGTGGCTGCGGATGAGAAATTACTGTCCGGATCTCATCCATGCTCCCGGCAAAACTGAACAGATGATGATGGATCGACAGCTGCACCTCGGCACAGATATAAATCTCCCGCTCCATATCGGCGAAGAGATCCAGCGTATGGGTCACCGCACCTTCAAATGCATTTTCAACCGGCACCACGCCATAGGTGGCACGGCCGGATTCCACCGCATCAAAGATCGAATTAAAATTTTTGCAGGCCAGATAGTTGGCCGTTGCACCGAACTGCCTTGTTGCTGCGGTATGGGTGAAGGTTCCTTCAGGAGCGAGATAGGCAATGGTCATCGGATGCTCCAGCGCCAGACAGGCACCGATCACCTCACGGAAAATACCATGAATCGCCTCATCGGGAATCTTTGTCATGTGTGACTGTTCGGCCACATCACTGTTACGGGCCAGCAAGCGGCGAATAATCTTTGCTTCGCGGCTCGGCACATAGAACGGCGCATTGCCCTGATTCACCTTACGCTCCCCCACCGCTGCCGCCAGCGCCGCACGCCTGTGAATCAGTGACAGCAACTCATCATCAACAGCATCAATGGCTGCACGCAGTTCATCCAGCGTCAGTTTCTTTTCCGCGCCTGGCTTGTCTGAATCACTCATGGGGATGCACGCTAGCAGCAGGCGCAATGCCATGCCATAGCCTGTAGACATTGCTTTCAACCGGATGCCCGGAGCAAATCATGGAGATCCGGCAAATGGCCCCGCAATAGCAGCAAAACGTCCGGATCATATCAACTTGAGCAAGCCCTTCATCACCATATCCGTATAACTGACAATACCGATAATATTGCCATCACGATCGACAACCGGCGCCCGGGAGAGGCCAAGCCGCCCGAACAGGGCGCTGGCATACTTGATGTTCATCTCCGGATGCACAGTCACCGCCGGCTTGGTCATCACCTCATAGATGCTGACACGATCAGCCGAGCGATCCTTGGCCAGCACGCCACGGGCAATATCGGCAATCACGACAATGCCGTACTCATCATGCTCATGGCGTTTGTTGACAATCAGACACTTGGTTTCGATATGCTTCATCATCTCCAGCGCCTGACGGACGGTGGCCACGCCCTCAACAAGATCAAACTCCTTTTTCATCACATCACGGACCAAAAGTGTCATATGCTTGCTCATAATTGCTCCTCCACCTCATCCATCAAGGTCTCTATCTGATGGCCCAATCCAACCGCATCCTCGACATCAATCTGGAAGGCCACGCCGGTTCCCGGCTTGTCATCAAAGCCGCCTGTCGTGGAAATACTTTCCAGAATATGGCGGCTTAAGTGCTCTTCAACAAGAAACAGCAGTATATCCCTGGCCGACTCCATGGCCAGACCAAAGAAGGTTCTTTTTGGCTCCAGCCCCTCGCCGCGCGCTGCTGAAATGACAGTAGCTCCGGTCGCGCCCGCCTCCCGTGCTGCCTGCATGACCCTGTCTGTCCCTGAATCATCCACAAGTGCAATAATCAGTTTAAAATGCATCGCTCTCCTCCTTGGATCGTTCTCGATTTAACCATCGTGTAAACTGGGCATAACCCATCACGCTCATAATCGGAAACACACTGGCAAATGCGATCAGGCCGAAACCATCGATCAGGGGACTACGGCCCGGAATCGAGGATGCCAGACCAAGTCCGAGCGCTGCCAGCAACGGCACGGTCACCGTTGACGTGGTGACACCACCCGAGTCATATGCCAGTGGAATAATCATACGCGGTGCATAGATCGTCTGCACAATCACCACGACATAGGCGCTGATAATATAGAGCCACAGATCGGTACCTGTGACTATGCGATAACAGCCGATTGTAACGCCAACAGCAACGCCAAGAGAGACAGCCAGGCGCAGTCCCCACGCAGAGATCGAACCGCCGGAGACTTCTTCCGCCTTCATGCCAACGGCAATCAGCGCCGGCTCGGCCAGCGTGGTCGAAAGCCCGATGGCAAAGGCGAAAGCATAGACCCAGCCATAGTCCTGCCAGCGCACCTCCTGCAAAATTACGTCCGTACCGGCAAACAGGAACTCGGGATCAGTCAGTTGTTTGGCCATCACCTCACCGAGCGGGAAAATGGCCTTCTCCAGCCCCATCAGGAATAACACCATGCCAAGCACCACAAAGAGGAAGCCGCGCAGCACCCTTGCCGGCGTAATGAGCGGCCCGCGCAATACGACAAACTGAAAAAACAGAAGAATGACAACGATGGGAGTCAGGTCACGGATGGTCTCCAGCAGCGTCGCAACGAACAGCTCTGACAGAGCGGCAATCATGAAAGCACCCAGATGCCATATATCATCACAAACAGTACAGGCAGCAGCGAGGCAAAGGCGATGAGACCGAAGCCGTCCAGTATCGGGTTGCGGCCACGAATCGTGGAGGCCAGACCAACGCCAAGCGCCGTCACCATAGGCACCGTAATGGTCGATGTGGTTACGCCGCCCGAATCATAGGCAATGCCGATAATCTCCTTAGGCGCTATGGATGTCACGATAACCACAAGCAGGTAACCGGCCATGATACAGTAATGGAGCGGCCAGCTGAAAATAATGCGCAGCACGCCGAGCAGAATGGCGCAGCCAACCGAAAGGGCCACAGTCAGACGCAGACCCAGCGCATATTCATCCATCGCCACCTGGGTTGATGCGATCAGACCATCCAGTGCTGCAATCTCGGCGCCCTTGCCGGCAATGGCGATCAGTGCAGGCTCCGCCACTGTTGTTGCAAATCCGAGAAGAAAGGCAAAAAGAAGCAGCCATGCTGCGCTCCCCTTGCGAACAAAGGAGTGAGCCATGACATCACCGATTGGAAACAGGCCCAGCTCCAGCCCCCGGATAAACAGCGCCAGCCCGAGCAGAACAAGTACAAGACCGAGCAGCATATCCTCCATATTGGGAATCGGCCGTTGCAATACCACTTCCTGAAAAAAAAGAATGACAACAATGATCGGAGCAAGATCCCGGAGCGCCTCAAGCAGTGGCCGGACCGCATCACGGGCCGTATTCCACACAGGCTGAAGCCCCCCCTTCAACACGGAACAGTCGCCATCAGGCTGTGCGTGTAATCAACTCTGCTGCCGCACCCAGCGTCAAAGTATGCTGCTCGCCGGATCGCATCTCTTTAAGCGTCACAAGCCCTGCATTCATCTCATCTTCACCCACTACAAGCACAAAGCGGGCACCTTCACGATCTGCCATTCTGAACTGGCGTTTGGCGCCGCCGCCACCGCAATGAACAACACTCAATCTCTTTGCACGCAACTGCGAAGCAAGCATCAGGGCATAGCCCTTCACCGCATCTCCCAGGGCAACAACAGCCACATCCGGCACACCCTTCTCTGCATCCGGCAACAGCATAGCCAAACGCTCAAGCCCCATGGCAAAACCGATCGCCGGTGTGGCAGGGCCGCCAAGCTCCTCAACCAGACCATCGTAACGGCCGCCGGCAATCACCGTGCCCTGTGCCCCCAGCTGATCGGTAATGATTTCAAAAGCAGTGCGATTATAATAATCCAGGCCGCGCACAATGCGTGGATTGAGTTGATACTCCACCTTGAGTGCATCCAGCCCCTCCTTGACGCCGGCAAAGTGACTGTCGCAATCACCACAGAGATGAGCAATCATCTCCGGCGCATCAGCAAGCTCCGCCTGACAGGATTCAATTTTACAGTCGAGAACGCGCATCGGGTTCTTGCTGATCCGTTCATTACAGGTTTCACAAAGCCGCTCGGCACGCGCTTTCAGATATGCGACCAGCACATCCTTATATACCGGCCGACAGGCCGGACAACCGAGCGAATTGACCTCCATGCGAACCTTTTCAAGCCCCAGTTCAGCCAGGAAATCGCGCGCCATGGCCAGCATCTCTGCATCCTCCAGAGGACCTGCCACACCAAACATCTCCACACCAATCTGCTGGAACTGCCTCAGGCGGCCCTTCTGCGGGCGCTCCCTGCGAAACATCGGCCCCATATAGAACCAGCGCTGAACACCCGCACGTGTCAAGCCGGCCTGCAGATAGGCACGCACGCTTCCCGCCGTCCCCTCGGGACGCAGGCAGAGGTGATCTCCCCCCTGATCCTCAAAACAGTACATCTCCTTGGAGACAATATCGGTCGCTTCACCAATGGAGCGGACAAAAAGCTCGGCAGACTCCAGAATCGGCAGTCGAACCTCATCAAAGGCATAACGTGAAAACACTGTTTTCGCCGCATGCTCAACACGACGCCATTTGGCTACATCAGCCGCCAGCCCGTCATGAATGCCACGAATAGTTTGCAGCTTTTTACTCATTTGATTCCTTCCTGGCCCGAATCGTAGCTGCCCGCTGCTCAATCTCTTCCACCAGTTGATCAATCATGGCATCGGAGCGAACCTTTTCAGCCTTCTCGCCATCGCGATAGAATGTATGTGTCGGATAACCACCCGTCACACCCAGGCTGACCTCTTTGGCCTCGCCCGGCCCGTTGACCACACAGCCGATCACCGCCACATCGATATTTTCCTGAATATGTGCGACGCGCTCTTCAAGCTTTGCGACAACCTCAATAACATTGAATTTCTGCCGTGCACAGGATGGGCAGGCGATCAGGTTGACGCCACGGTGACGCAGGCCCAGTGATTTGAGAATCTCAAAACCAACCTTCACCTCCTCTTCCGGTTCGGCAGCAAGCGAAACGCGAATTGTGTCGCCGATACCATCGGCAAGCAGCAAACCGAGACCAATGGAGGATTTGACCGTACCACCGAAGCGGCTACCCGATTCAGTGATACCCAGATGTAACGGATAATCAACCCGGTCGGCAAGCTTGCGATAGGCCGCCACGGTCATCGGGATATTGCTGGCCTTCAGGGAGACCTTGATATCGAAAAAGTCCATATCCTCAAGAATCCGGATATGCCCCAGCGCCGATTCCACCATGGCATCCGCACACGGCTCGCCATACTTCTCATCCAGCTCTTTCTCGAGCGATCCTGCGTTCACGCCAATACGGATCGAAACACCACGCTCTTTGGCTGCCCTGACCACACGCTCTACCCGGTCACGCCCGCCAATATTACCGGGATTCAGACGCAGGCCATGCACACCGGCCTCAAGCGAGGCCAGTGCCATTTTATAACTGAAATGGATATCGGCAATAATCGGCACGCTTGTCTGCTTAAGAATTTCCGACATCGCCGCTGCCGAATCTGGATCGGGAACAGAGACCCGGACAATATCGGCACCGGCATCCTGCAGGCGATGAATCTGCGCCACCGTTGCATCGATATCGGTGGTCAGTGTATTGGTCATGGATTGCACGGCAATGGGAGCATCACCACCCACAGCCACACTGCCCACCATTATTTTCCGCGTTTTCCGTCGCGGCATCACTATTGTATCACGCATGATGCAACCCTTTGCTCTTGCCTAAAATTGATGACGTCGTAAAAAGTCCATTCGTGGCATTTTTACGACGTCATCATGTTTGATCTCGATATACTCTGAAAAACTCGGAGTATCCCCTACTTTTGAGTTTTCCCTGTCTCACTATCGCTGCGAAGAACACGCAAACGCTCCTGCAACTGCCGGGCACGCCGCAAGGCATCAACATACTCACTATGCTCGGGCATCAATGCCACTGCCTTTTCCCAAAAGCCGATGGCCAGATCCAACTGCTCCTGACGGAAGGCCACACGCCCCCGGGCAAAAAGAGTCGCAGCCTCTCTCTCCATATTTGTCTGGATCTGCTTGAGCAGTTGCTCAGCATTCCTGCCCCCCTCCCGGCGATAGACCAGGGCATACTTTTTGGCCTCGATCCATTCGCCCTTGTGAATCAGTGCTGTCACCTGTTCAGAGCTGACCGTCTTCGGCATGACTGCACGCCTGGATAGCCGCCTCTCCCCGCTTTTCAGCGGAGTGATACGGATAGCTTTAGGCAAGCTTACTTTAATATCGGCCAGCAACCGTTTGCCGCGTTCGGAATTCGGAACGAATCTCAAATAGGACTCCGCCTCAATATATGCAATTTCAGGGAGCTTTCTGTTGAGGTAACGCTTCGCCTCCCGATAAGCAAGAGCACCACGATCCTCAATAATATCCTGAACATGCTTGCGTGCCCTCTTGAACACCTCGTCTTTTGGGGCAACGCCTTTGGGCGGTTCATAGGCATGAAGCCATGCCAGCAGTTTTGAATCTTCAGCACGTCGCTGGGCAATAAGAGCATCCATGCGGGCCTGCCGCATCATCATCTCCATACTGCTGCTTTTCTTTTTCAGTTTCAATGGTTTTGTTGACAGTTCAGCAGCCTGCGCATACAGACTCATTGCCCGGGACCACTCCCCGGACTTTTCAGCAGCCTTGGCCTTGGCACTGTAATGCCTTAGCAGACGCAAACGGGCCGGCTCCACTTTCTGTTTCAGAAGCTTCAGGGCTCGGGGATAATCCTCCCTTGTCTTATCCATAGCCAGAATACGCGCCCTGGCTGTCATAACCCTGCCCTTCTTATAATCGTTCAATGCAGCTTCATAAGTGTTAAAAAAGCTCAGCTTGCTGGCTTCCCCTGTTTTTCCGGGGATAAAACCTGCACACCCGGAGAGCATGGCAAGCACAAGCAGTCCATACAACCTGCTCAAACTAGCTCTCCTCAACATCACCAATGACCTGGCGCACATCGGATGGCAGTGTCAAATCAAAGGCCAGGGCAACCGCATGGGCAATATTACGCCTGACAGCATGATCGGAACTGCTGACCCGGCCACACCGGATAGGTTGACTCACACCCTTCACTTCGCGCTCTCCCATTTCATCAAAAACAAACTCTTTGCCAAGGTGCTTGAAGGTACCGCTGGAAAGAATCACCTCACCGCCTTCGCCAAGCCCGCCCATTCTGGAAGCAACATTCACTGTATCTCCAATCACGGTATATTCGAGCCGCTCCGCGGCCCCGATACTGCCGACAATAACCTGCCCCCAGTTCAGACCCACCCTGAACTGGATCGGCTCGCCATTGTCGCGCAAAACACCGAGCCTACTGCAAGCAGCCACCATCGCAAGGCCCGCCATCACCGCATGCCGGACATGATCCACATCCTCATTGGGATGATTGAACACCGCCATCACCGCATCACCGATATACTTGTCCACATGCCCGCCGTAATAATCGATAATCCGGTGAAAAACTTCAAAGTGTTTGTTCAACACATCAACAATCTCTTCTGTTTCTGTTGTCTCGGAAAACGCGGTAAAGCCAACCATATCTGCAAAAAGAACGGTAACTTCCTGGCGCCGGTTCTCGGCGCTGGTCAGGCCGCCCTCAAACACATCGGCAACCAGTTTCGGATTCAGGTAGCGGCCAAATACATCCCGGATCTCCTCCTTGTGCGCCAGCTCCTCTACCATGGAGTTGAACTGGGATGTTGCATCGCTGATCTCATCATTGCCTGTAACAGGCAGACGCACACTGTAATCACCATAGGCCACATGCTTGGCTGCATCAGCCAGCATCTCCAGCGGATGACTCATCCTGCCGGCAATCCAGTAAACCAGTACGCTGGACATCACCACCACCAGCACCGCAGCAAGCGCCATACGGCCAACCAGCTGACCGGCCAGTTCCTCCCAGGCCTGCTCGGAAAAACGGACGGCAACAGTACCCACAACAGTTCCGGCATACTCCACCTTTTTGACATACCATAACCGCTCGGTCGGCAGACGCATCGCTTGAGAATTATCAACCAGACGGTTCAGAACAGGATCATCCTGTTTGCCGACAGAGCCAAAATGTTTGTCGCCACCACCGGCATACTGAATATGCACGCCAAGCACATCCGGCACCTTTTTCAAAAAACCTTTTTCGCCCTGCACAATCAGCTCAACTTCAGCCGAACTTCCCACCAGCATGGGAATCTTCAACTCATCCCCCAGCCGATCTACCAGTATTGCCGCCTGGGACTCCTGATGCTTAAGCCAGGCATCACGCTCCATATCAAGAATGACAAGTGATAAAACAAGTACCGCCAGCATCACTGCAAAACCAACCAGCATGGTCCAGCGCCAGCGAATAGGAAAACGGGGAGGCAGCTCACCCGTTATCTCTGCTTCGGGTGTTTCCACATGGAGCAACGAATCGTTTGGCGACAGCATTGGGCTACTATATCTGATCTGTCTGGCAGAACAATGACAATGAGTTAATCAGACCTGCCACCTGCATGATGTGTATATTCATGCATCACCGACAATACAACCCCGCCCTGCATTCTTTGCTGCGTAGAGACGCTCATCAGCTCGTGCCAGCAACAGATCAATCACCTCATGGATGGAAGCAGATGCATCCTCTTTTTTAAATGCGGCGATTCCGGCCGAAAAGGTTAACGAAATTGTTTCTCCCGAAGGCATGACGACAGGCTGGCTCCGAACAGTATCGAGCCATTTCCCGGCAGCATGTAAAGCATTATCGGCCGTACAGTGCGGCAGCAGCACAAGAAACTCTTCGCCTCCCCAACGGCCAACCACATCGGCTGCACGCACCCCTTTCCTGAGGAGATTCGCTATATGCTTCAGCACAACATCACCTGCCGCATGACCATATGTGTCATTAATTTTTTTGAAAAAATCAAGATCGATCACAACCAGTGAAAACGGGATATCATAACGAATAGCCTGATGCAATTCACGCTCCATCTCTGCCAACATATGCCGTCTGTTATATAGACCGGTCAGCTCATCACGTGAGGCCTGAAACTCAAGCTTCTCCTTTGCCGCCTGAAGATCGGTTACCATCCGCCACATCAGCTTCGCTTCCAAGCCGCCGATAATGCCTCCGGCACCCAGAATATCAGCGGCAATGGCTTCCACCATCTCATTTTCAGTTAAATTAAACGCAACACATGGAGCGCTCGCAACAAGCGCCTCTTCAACATCGGTAAAGGTTGCAATGCCAAGCTCCGCAGCACGAGCCATACCCGGCGCATCAGGATTGTGATCCGCTACAGCAACAACATTCACCAGCTCTTCCTGTAAAAGCATCTCCAGCATAGCTAAGCCACCGGTACCGGCACCCAAAATGACAACTCGACTGGGGTCATCCCTAAGGCGTTTCATATCCTCTCCTTCATCGGCCCGCATCAGAAAACCTCTATCACATGATACCAATACAGTCAATCCCTGATAGGATTCGCCTCCCGGAGGTTATTATGTCCCTGACATCCAAAGAGCGCAAAGCACTGAAGGCAAAGGCCCATCATCTCAAAACAGTTGTTCGCATCGGCCAGCATGGCGTCAGTAAAGGTGTTATTCAGGAAACCGATATTGCGCTCCAGGCCCACGAACTTATCAAGGTGCAGATTCAGGGCGGTGATCGTGATGAACGGTTACAGGATGCCCGGAAGCTATCTGAAAAAGTGGGTGCCGAACTTGTTCACCATATTGGCAAAATATATATCCTCTACCGAGCCGGCGATGACTCATGACAAACAGGGCTGAACAGATCCGGGCTATTCTGAAAGAGGCGTTTCACCCAACGTATCTGAGCATTGAGGATGAGTCCAGGAGACATGCAGGGCATGCCGGTGCAAAAGAGCAGGGAGGCGGACACTTTTGTATCGAAATCATATCCGACCACTTCAGAGGCAAATCCCGTATCGAACGCCATCGCATCATCAACAGGGTTCTGAAAGACCTCTTTGGTCCAACCATTCACGCCCTGAAAATCCGGGCACGAACGCCTGAGGAGCAACAGTAGCACTCTCTGGCCCATTTCTTGCGTATTTTTAGCCAATCAATGGTTGCTTGGCGTTTCAGCCAAAAATCATAACGCCATTGAATGAGGTTGTATGAAGATCCAGGGTCCTTCGTCGCTGCAAAACCGGCCTGCACAAAGTCTCAAAAAGGGAAAAACCGGTGATGCCTTCCAGACACTGCTGGAGACAGAAATAGATGCCAGCCAGAGCATAACATCCCCTGGACAGCATAAAGACAGGCAGCAAACCTCCCGCCAGCAGTGGCAACTGGTTGAAGAAGCAGCCCTGCTGCTTGACCAGGCCCTGGAACAGCTTGCCGCTGGCGAAAAACCTGCTGAAGAGGTGCTGACCTCCATCCAGCGGCTTCGTACACAACTGCATCAACATGCAGGAGAAGCAGGTGACGAACTCACACAGGCAGATGCTATGCTGGCTGTCGAGGCTGAGCGCATTCACTCCCTGAATCACTGACCCGTGTCTGAATTGCGCAACAGTATAAAACAGCTGATTGAGGATGTGGACGCACTGCGTCCACTTGTACTGACCAAAGAACAACAGGAGAATGCCGAACTACGCAGCCTGTTACGCCGTATCTTCTATCAGCTGGAGAATCTGCAACGTCAGCCCTTTATCTCTGTCGCCCGCCACCAGAAAATTGTTTCGCTTCTGGCAAGCCTCCTTGATGCCGAACACGGCGCCCTTATCAAAGGCTCCGGTGAAGAGCCTCTGAGCGATGAGGAGAGCAGAATTCTGGATGAATATATTGGCAACAGAAAAACCGCCTTGCAGGCAGCCGGACAGGATATGCCTGCTGTTTACCAGCTGATTATTCGCTGCAGTGATCTGCTTGGAAGGGAGCCGGCCAGCGATAGTGATATTACGGTCAAGTGCAAGCGCCTGGAAATGCATCTTCGTGAACATCTGCAGGATGACACATCACTGCGTCGGGAACTGAACCAGCTTACATCCGCCTTTGAAAAATCGCTGGATTTTTTCACTGATATTTTAAAGGAAGCTGGTGGTGATGCCCCTGAACTGCTGCAAGCCAAACAGATTCTGAAGCAGGATCTGCCCGAAGACCCGAAAAAGGCACATGAGCTGCTGCTGCAGGCACGCCAGAGTCTGCAGCAGGCCGGAGACAAATTAAGCAGTGCCACAGCAGCGCTGAAAGACAATATGCAAATGCAAATGACCCAGGTGCAGGCTCTCTCCAGGCGTCTTGAAGCTGCAGAGAACCAGGCCAGAAGCGATCCGCTTACAGGCCTGCCCAATCGCCGCAGACTGGCAGAGTTTCTCTCAACACTGGAGGGAAAAACAGTCACCTTTATCATGCTGGATATTGATCACTTCAAATCCATCAACGACACCTACGGCCATGATTCAGGCGACAAAATTTTGACGATGCTGGCAGCTCTGTTGACAGAGAGCGTGCGTGAGACAGACATGGTGGCACGCCTCGGCGGTGAAGAGTTTTGTGTAGTACTGCCCGAAACGAATGCGGAACAGGGATTCCACATTGCTGAAAAGATCAGGCAGGCTGTGGAAATACACGCCTTTGAAACCGGACATGGAAAGATTGCCGTCACCATCAGTCTTGGTGTGGCACAGCACAGGGAAACAGAAGCCCATGCTGTATGGATCAAGCGCGCTGACCAGGCCCTCTATCAATCAAAAGCGGGAGGACGCAACAGGGTCACCATGGTTCAGTAACTGATACCAAAGATTATATCGCCCCTGTTTTCTCCTCCTGCCGATTTTTCAAACGGATCATCTCCCGGTCACGTTTGAATACATATTTCGAGATTGTCTCCTCCTCTTCATCACAGCGATAGAAGAACTTGACACCAATCTGGGAGCGGCCATTGCCTTCCGGCTTGGCCCACATCACATCACCGACAAGATCAAGCACAGTCGGCGGAAACACCGGCAGCATGAGCGTTACGGCGATTGCATCACCTTTTCGGTAGCGTTCATCGCTGACAAAACTTGCACCGGTAACACTCAAGTTTACCGGACGCTCCTTAAGTTCGGAGCGGTTGGCATCATTGAGCATATTGATTCCAATCAGATAGTTCAGCTTGGCATCCAGCGCCTCGACCGCCTTGGCCATCTCTGTATTGGCAATGGCGGAGTTCTCGGCAAAAATATCCTGCCCTATCATATCACGCAGCATGGACCCCTGTCGTGAGCGGATACCAACATGCCGCTTCTTTATTTCATACTCTTCTGCGGATATTGGCATATCCCGCATAGGGATAACATCATCCACACGGTAATCCTGTCGTCGATTACTGCTGTTTACATCAGGCATCATATCACTCCTAGATCAACGGGTATCTCCGCAGCAATATCCGAGAACGACATCATCGGCATCAGCCCCTCCTGTTCATACTCACCAATCTTTGCCTGAGTCTGAACGGCTCCTCGCTCAATGACAGAAACTGCGGCTTCAACCACCTGTGGATCAAATTGTATGCCAGAATTCTGTCTCAGCTGTTCCAGGCAGAAAGATAATGGTCTGGCCATACGATACACCCGGTGTGTCGTCATCGCATCAATGGCATCGGCTACACCAACAATACGTGCCTCAAACGGGATATCCATCTCTCCCAGCTTATCCGGATACCCCTTTCCATCCCAGCGTTCGTGATGATGACGAACCATCAGGCGCTCGCGCACCAGCGCATCCATGTTTTTAAGAATTGCATCACCGATAGCCGGATGCGCCTTCATGATGGCGTATTCATGATCGGTATAACGTCCTGGCTTGAGCAGAATCTGATCAGCAATACCTACCTTGCCGATATCATGCAGTAGTCCGCCGATACGAATAAGCTGCCCTGTCTCCTCATCCACACCCATTTCACCGGCAATCAACACTGACAACTGACTCACACGGGAAGAGTGGTCCTTGGTATAGCGATCACGCGCTTCCAGTGAACGGACCAGCGCAACCAGTGTTTCGCGCATGCTTTCGGCCAGAGCAGCATGCACAGCCCGGTTATCCAGCAATGTATCCAGATTTTTGACCAGCAGCCCAAGCAGGTGTTTCTCCTCGGTCTTCAGCGGATCATACCCGACACGTTCGATCAGGCAGAGTACGCCCATATGGACACCCTGCAGTGAAACAGGGATGGCAACATACTGCTCAGCGTTCACATCGGGCCAGCATGGCGCTGTCGCACCACTGACGGGGAACACCTCCATACACTCCTCTTTGGCATAAATCAGGCTGCGAAACGGGGTATCGCTCAAGGCACATGTGGTAACAATACCTTTTTGCGACAGATTCTTATCGGCAACAATGACAAGCTTTTCCCGATTACGCTCAAACAGCGCCAGATAACCGCGCCGGGCGTGAATCATCTCCATCGCCAGCTCCAGGGCACTGCCGCAGACCTTCGAAACATCGGAGTACTTTGGCATCTCATCAAACATGCGATAGAGAAGTCCAAGCTTGCGATCCATTTCGAACATCTCAGGCAACAGCCGCCCGGCAGTATGCCCCTTCCGTTTCACGGCCGATTTCAGTTCGTTGGCAGCATCTTCGGGGATCAATGCCTTTCGCAGACACTCCAGCAACGTCTCCGGATCAAACGGTTTGGCCAGCACATGCTCAACCTCAAGCTCTCTGGCCTGCTCCAGACGGGCCGGTGATAAAAAACCGCTCACCAGAACAACCGGAATCCGGTTGTTCGCCTCACGCAGTTCGGCAATCAATTCCAGAGACTGACCATCTCCCAGGCTGAGATCCGTCACCAAACAGTTCCAGTTCCGGGCCGCGAACATTTCACGGGCCTCTTTCAGACTGTCAGCTTTGCCTACACTGATTGGCACTTCTATGCCTTCCACAACCTCGGAAATCACTTCCCGAACAGCGGGCTGGTCTTCCAGCACCAGAATATTGAGCATCCATCTACTCCTTTACTATACCATAGGCGCGAATGGCAGCCTGGCCGGGGTGTGGTGCAGATTCAACTGCTTGCAATGGCAGATAACTATCTGCTGCCAAGCCTGACACCACATCACCCTTCACTGCATCCCAGCGGCGAAGCATGGCTTGATACTTTGCTGCATTATCGAGTCGCACACGGATTTCCGGCAGTTGGAACGGCTTGCTGACAAAGTCATATGCCCCCTGCTCCACGGCATGGATAGCATCTTCAATGCCCGAATAGCCGGTCATTAATATCACGAGTGTTTTGACAGGATTATCACACGCTTCTGCAAGCAGTGTCAGACCATCTGCGCCCGGCATCACAATGTCAGAGAGAACCAGGTCAAAATGTTCCTTCCTCAAACACTCCAGAGCCTCATCACCACGATGAAATACCACAACTTCATAACCTGCCTCGGCAAGGTACTCTTCAAGCAGTGCCGCCAAAGCTTCATCATCCTCAGCGATCAGCAAGCGGGGATGACTCATGCTTTATCCCCTGTAAGGCTGTGGCCTGCATAGAGGCGAAGCAGCTGTGATTCGAGCTTCGATTGGTTTTGCCGTTGATTCCCTTCAAGAACGGGGGCGGCATCAGCCTGATGCCTTGCCTGCTGTGAAATATTGACATGATCAGCAACACGGGACGGAGCCGTCTTCGCTTCCTGAGACTTTCCTGATGCCTGGCTATTCTGCTGCAAAAGACGGTGAATCAAACCGTCTGCGGGACGAACAGTCAGTGTCATGGCAATCCTCCATTGTTGATATCTCTTTGTACTGCATAACCGGGATCAAAGAGGGTTCCGTGTAACTGTTTTATCGCCGCTTCTGCCGGAGACTTTAGGACAAGAAAACAGTTTATCCCTGTTGAGGAAGTGTCGGTTTCCGGTGCTCCGGCTTTGGCAGCCCTCCGTGAAGCAGCGGATACTTCAACTTTTCAGTGGCATCCTGAAAACAGCGTTATTTACACTCCGGTTGTGGCATCCAGTGAAAACGCAATTCAAGTTCAGGCTCAGGCCGAATCAGCTGAAAGCCCCTACGGGTGGACTCAGCCAGGGCAATGGGCGCCTTCAGGTTTGCGGTCACCCACTGCCGGTCAGCAAAGGGATTAAGAACCAGCATCCACATGACTTCGGATGCGTCCTTTAATTCCAGGCATCTGCACTGCTCTGCATTCAGTTGTGGTGGCGGGCCAAGCCGTTTTTCATCCCATGGCGTCAATACAAAGGCGGCATCCGGAGAATCAATAGACTGCATGCAGACCATCTCACCAACCCCTTCATAAATAAAACCAAACCGGGTTGCATCAGGAAATCCGGCGATTCCCTGTGGGAAAACAAACTCCCTGCTACTTTCCGGCTCGCTACTCATCTCTGCCTGCATCTGTGCCATGCGCATCTCCTTTCAACCAGGCCAGTGCATCGGCACTGCTGGCTGCCCGGTTCTCAGCCTGAATCTGTTCATAAATTTCCAGCCGGTGAACGGGAACATCTGCTGGCGCCTCGATGCCAAAACGGACAATCCTTCCATTCTGCACCTCCTGAACTACAATTCTTATGTCATTGCCAATACGGATGGCATCACCCGCCTTGCGCCTGAGCACCATCATCGCAGGAAGTTCACCAGGCTCAGTGATTTCAGTGATGCGATCTGACTATAGGATGCCTGTAGCGCAATACTGGCCTGCTGCATCTGTACCACAACGGCTGCAACATCAACGCTTTCATGCTCGTTCATCCGCCTGTCCAGTATAAACTGCATATCTTCGAACGAGGTTCGGTATGTATCCAGCGAGCGGATACGTGCGCCCACCTCAGCATTAAGGTTGACAATCTGTTCACCTGAACTGATCAGGTTACCCAGTGCGTTCCGGATACCAGCGCCATCATTGGCTTGCAGGGCGCTCTGTAACTCCTGCAGTGCGCTCAAGGCTGAAGTGAAGGCGGGGTTATCACCCCGAACGTTGCTGATGACCTGCTGCTGGTCATTGATGGCAACAATACGATCCTGATTACTACCGTTATATATATAATTGCCAAAGGCATCGAGTGTAAAGGCATCCTGATTAATGGCCGTGCCCGAAAACAGCGCCTGCCCCTGCAATCTCTGATTGGCATCGGCAAGAAACTGGTCAAGCAGATGTCCGGCTTCTGCTGCTGCAGCCTGCCGCTCGGCAGCACCGTACTGATCAGACCCAAGCTGAACTGCCAATGTCTGCGCCCGCACAAGAATATTCCCCATATCTGCAAGCATTGTCTGACTCATCTCCAGCCGCAAACTGGCTGTATTGATCGCACCAAGACTGCCGGCAGTCGAGGCCTTTGCATGACGCAAATCAAGCGAAAGTTTATAATCCAGACCCGCCTCGGACGGACGCTGGAAGCGTGTTCCCGAAGCGACCTGCGCATTGCCCTTTGCCTGCAGTTCCGTCTGATGCCGGATACCGTTCAGGAGATTGTCATACATCTGTGTTGTTGCAATTCTCATCGCATCATTCCCATCAACGAATCAAGCATGCTATTGGTGGTCTGAATAACCTTGGCAGATGCCTCGTAGGCACGCTGAAACTTGATCATTTCAATCAACTCCTCATCCACATTCACGCCCGATATCGCCTGCCGCTGCGTGGCAAGGGACTCCATTTCGGCCTCGCGATATAATCGTTGCTGATCGGCAACCGCCACATCCGTTCCATAGCGTGTTGACAGTGCCGATGTACGGTCATGCAGACTCATCGCCGATGTGCCGTCAAAACTGATGGCTGAGTTCTGTATAGCCATAACAGCCAGGGCAGCGCTGTTATCTCCAGGCTGGATGGTTGAAGTTACAGGATCAATCATGCCGGTACTGATGTTTGCAGCATCGGCTGCAATAGCACTGGAAAGAGCTAAATCACCTGCGCCCTGGCCATGGAAGAATGAATTGATTTCGTATGCTGCCAGGAAGTTGCTTGTATCATTGGAGAAGCCGATGGTATTGACGCCCGCATCAACAACCAGCCGGCCTGCAACATCCACCGAAGCTGCAACTCCGGCAATGGCATTGAGAGAGGCGGCTACATCATTCATTGTGGTAACACCTGCCGTAATGGCAATGGTTATGCCGCCCGCTGTTACCGGTGTGCCGGCAGCATCATAGAGATGCAGTGAGAATGAACCGGTCTGAATCTGGGATGCAAAGACATTGCCTTGCAGCGGACTGTCAAGGGCCAGTGCAGGATTGGCCGCACCCTGACCGGATGTAAAAGCGGAGAGGCGGGAAGAGCCGACACCGGCCGCATGCACCTGGTTCACTGCAAACACCAGATTTGCCGCAATACTGTCAAGCGACTGAATGTATTCGCCCAGCTTGTTATCCCTTAATTCGATCAGCCCGCCGATACTGCCGCCCTGGTCCAGCCCGCTGACAGAATTATTACTGCCGGCAATAACAACCTCTTTAAAGCCTCCGGCCCCGACAGCTGTCGAACGCGCAAGCGTGCGTGCCACATCATCATGCACCAGAAGATCTCCACCCAGCGTCTGGAGAAGCAGGCCGTTATCATGGGTTGCCACCTGCTGGACGGGAATAATGGCGGAAAGATCCCGGATAGCCTGATCGCGCTTGTCCCGCAGATCATTCGCCTCACCGACCTTGCCGGCAAAGGAGTTCTCCTGACGCTTAATCTGTGCCGAAAGAGAGGCTATTTCCGTTAATAGCTGATTGGCCTCAACAATGCGCTGATCAATCTGTGCATCCGCACTGCTGCGTGCATCAACCAGCTGCTGATGCATATTTGAAACGATATTCGTTAATGTTTCACTCGTGCTGCGAACGTTGAATTTCTGAGCCATATCCTGTGGATCGTTTGCCAGGCTTTGCCAGGCCAGGAAAAAGTCATCCAGTCCGGCAGCAAGTCCGGTGCTTTGCAAACTGCCAAAAACATTCTCAACCATCCCCAGACCGGAGGTGAGAGTTGAGTAAAACTCCCGTTGTGCGGCATTTTCACGCTGGGCCAGATCAATCAGCGGATCAACCGTACGGGTGATACTTTGGAGGTCAACACCCCGGCCCAGATTCAGCTGGCCGATCTTTTCCGGATTAAGTGTAACCAGCGTACTACTCTGCCTTGAGTAACCGGGTGTATTTACATTGGCAATATTGTGGGATACCACATCCATCGCCCTCTGATTGGCCGCCAGACTTCCCCCTGCAATGGTCAGTGCATCAAAAATCATCGCACATTCCCGGGGCCATAGGTCTGCTGCGCCTCAACGGCCCCGATCTGTTGCAGTACCGAGTTGGTCACATCATAAGCCGCGTGCATGCGGATATAGTTCTCCGCATTATCCTGCTCGATGTGGGCCATGCGCTCATACAAACCGCGCCGCAACGACTGAAACCTTGCTGCATCAGCACCGGCATAGAGTTCCACAAACGCCTCAATTGTCATGGATTCAGGCGCCCCACCCTCTATCAGCAATCTTCTGCTCTCTTTCTCCAATGTTGCCAGTGCCTGATGGCAGACAACACGCCGTTCGCTCAATGCAACCAGCATATCACCATCAAACCGGCTGACAGCCTCGCGCTCCTGCCGGATGATCATCTCAAGTTCTGCTGCAATGCCATCCATATGAGTAAAAACTCCCTCGAGCGATTCAAAGAGCTGTTTCATATCTCTCCCGCTCATTTCCATGAATGCTCTGCCAGCGCATTTCTGACAATCTGGGTTGCCACTTTTTTACTGTTGAATATGAACGTTCCGCTCTCCAGCGCATCACGTATCTCTTCGATACGCTCCAGACGAACATCGGACATCTCTGCCAACATGGCCTTTGCCTTCTCACGCAGCGCCGATGCATCGGAGACCTCAACACGCTCACCGGCAGCAGATGATTTACTGCCTGATGCAGATGCCTTCGCTGCCACCTTGGACTTCTGAATTGCAACCGGACGACCGGTTCCACTAATCCGAACCATAGCCATTCCCTTTCATATCGTTATATATAGCCATATTTACATTATCGGTGGCTTTATCCATTCCTTGAATCGCTTCTTCACGACCACTTTTTATCGACTCCAGCTGACGATACATCTGGCGTGCAATACCAAGTCTCCCCTGTTTGCTTCCGAAATCCGCAATCGCCTGATCCAGCATCGAATCATGTACACCTTCGGCAAAGCCATGCGGCAGGAAATCTGATTCGGGAACAGATTTGCGCATGGCAGACATCATCTGCTGCATGAAAATGGCTTCAAATTTGCAGCAGACATCCCATAGCTTTTTATCCTTGATCTCACTGTTGTCGAATGAATTGACCGATGCATAACCTCGGACAGCACCCCTCTGCTTGCCTGCTGAAGCGCCTCCACGCACAGCGGACGGAGAGCCATAAGGCTCCTTCATCACCTGTGCAATAACGGTTTCGACAAGGTCACGCATTACATTACCCTTAATTCGGCGTGCAGGGCGCCTGCCGCCTTGATCGCCTGCAGCACGGCGATCAGATCGCTCGGTGTCGCACCCACGGAGTTCAGTGCAGAAACCAGGCTCGCCAGCGTCACCTGACGCGGCAAAACAACCAGCTTCGCATCCTCTTCATCCACATTGAGATTTGTGCGGTCCACTGTTGTTGTTGTGCCCGCAGCAAAGGCGAAGGGCTGTGATACTTCCGGATTTTCACTGACACTGACACTGATGTTGCCGTGTGCCACTGCCACCTTGTCGATCTTGACCTCTTCACCCATGACAATGGTGCCTGTCCGTTCATCAACAACAACAATTGCCCGGTGATCTGTTGCCAGCTCTATCTGTTCCAGTTCGGCAACCAGCTCTACAGCATTGCCGGTCGGGTTAAACACCTCGATGGTGCCTGAATCAACCGCCTTGGCGATGCCTTTTCCCATCTGTCTGTTAATCGCATCCTGCATCCGCCGGGCAGTGGTGAAATCGGCCTCGTGCAGTGTTAGCACAATCTTCTCCTGATCCGGATGAAGACCACGAGGTGCGGCACGCTCAATACGTGCACCGTTCGGAACCTTGCCCACTGTCGGATGATTTTTGACTGTGGAAGTGCCCTTTCCTGCAGCTGCAAAGCCGCCTACGGATAGCGCCCCCTGGGCCACTGCATAGACCTTGCCATCACCGGCCAGAAGCGGGGTAATTAACAGGGTGCCGCCGCGCAGGCTCTTGGAGTCGCCCATGCTGGATACGGTAACATCAAGCCTCTGGCCAGGGCGTGCAAATGGCGGCAGCTCTGCTGTCACCATCACAGCTGCAATATTCTTCGGTTTCATCGTGCTTATATCAGGGCGCACATTGACGCCGAAACGCTCAAGCATGGCGGTGATACTGTTGATGGTAAACGGCGATGAATTGGATGAGTCACCGGTTCCGTTCAAACCAACAACAAGGCCATAACCGACCAGCGCATTGCCACGCACACCTTCGATATCAGCCAGATCCTTGATCCGTTCCGCCTGAACAGGTGAAGCCAGCAGGAGTGTCAGCAACAGTGGGGAAAAAAATTTGAAAACATGCATCATGCGACTCCCTAGAATGGCCAGATCACATCAAGCGTTTGCGTCAGCCACCCTTCATGAGCAACGGTCGCCAGTTCGCCGCCACCGCCATAACTCACGACAGCCTGTGCCACCTTGGATGATGGAATTGTATTATCCGGAGCGATATCCAGCGGACGAATCACACCGGAGAAGGTCAGCTCCTGCGGCTGATGATTGATGGTCACCTGACGGCGACCGATAATCTTCATGTTCCCATTTGGATAGACCTGGGTAACCACAGCCGTCACACTCGCGGTCAGGGTGTCCGAATTGGTGGTTGAGCCGGAACCGTCAAAAGATTTTTCATCACTGATATCCATCGCTGTCGAGGGCTTGAAATTGGAATTCGCATTGGCAAGTGAGGTCTCGTAGCCAAGCACTGCGGTCAATCCTGTCTTTCGTGCCGACTTTCTGCTTTTCTTCGTTCCCAGTGAACGGGTTGCACTCGCATTCTCCTGTACCAGTACGGTGATCAGGTCCCCCACATGACGGGCCTTTGGATCGGTAAACATGGTTGATCCGGAGTTATTCCAGAGCGAGCCGCCATCGGTATTGTTCTGACGCGGGGTCTGCATCGCCTGCTCAATCAGGTCAAGGTTCCTGTCCCGGGTCACTGATCTTGCCATTGGCATACAGCCGGTAACAAACAACGCCAGTGCAATCAAAGCAATGAATGGCCTGATCTGGGTTTTCATCCGGCACCTCCGGTTCGAACATGTACGGTATTTGCATCCATGACAATGGCCTGCATCATCTGTTTGCTACGCAAGTTCTGTACCAACAGCCGGTCTCCACGGCTACCGGACTTCAGCGCCTTGCCTTCAGCACGGACAGAGATGCTCCCGACCCTTGCAACAATTGTCACCAGATCACCCCGCCTGATCAGAGGTGGCTGTTTGACAGATGAGGAGTAAATCACATCGCCTTTATGCAATGGACGCGTCACCTGCATGCCTGCCAGTTCGGATGGCCGGCTCCACCAGACCCCTACATGGCCTGCGATATCCCTGCGCTTCACCTCAAGCATATCTTCAAGCAGCCGTGAACGAAGCGGGGCCTCCTGCTTCAGAACCACGGTATCTGCCCACCAGTGCACCCGCACAGGCACATACCAGCGGCGCATCTGCCGGCCACTTCCCTGCTCTGCAATCAGAGAGATGCGGGCAGTATGGCGTCTGATTCTTGGCAGACGCCATGTCACCTTTTCCGAGGTTTCCGGCCAGCGGCCAACCTCAATCAGCTCTGCGGTTGCACCCTGATAGTGGATGCCCTTTGCGAATAAAGCATACAGCGAGTCCTTCATCGCATTGGCCGATGCCGATACCGGCATCAGCAGGGCAACCACCGTCAGAGCAAACAGGAAACGGAAAATCATCTTACCCCCCTATCTCCTGATACTGTTGGCTGTCTGCAGCATCTCATCTGCTGCCTGAATAGCCTTGGAATTCATCTCATAAGCGCGCTGGCCGGCAATAAGATTCACCATCTCCTCGACCATATTCACATTGGACATCTCCAGCATACCCTGCCCCAGGCTCCCGAACCCATCGCTGCCCGGGTTGCCTGTGATCGGTTCGCCGGAGGCATTACTGCTCTGGTACATGGAGCTTCCCAGCATGGTTAAACCGCCGGGGTTGGCAAAATCCACCAGTTGTATCTGGCCGACCACAGTTGAAACGGATCCCGGCTGTTCGACAGAGACCGTACCATCTTCACCAACATTGATAGAGAGAGCATCGGTGGGAATGGTAATGGCAGGCTGAATGATATTGCCGTCTGCCGTCACCATCTGACCCTGTGCATCAACACTGAATGCACCCGAGCGGGTATAGGCAAGATCACCACTTGGCAGCAGCACCTGGAAAAAGCCGCGCCCCTTGATCGCCAGATCAAGCGAATTGCCGGTCTGCTGGAAACTGCCTTCCGAAAAGTTGTGCGAAACACTGGCGGTCTGCACACCCAGGCCAATCTGGATGCCGGATGGCAACTGGGTGCCTGCAGCGCTTGCTTCCGCTCCCGGTGCCTTGACCTGCTGATACATCAGATCCTGAAAATTGGCCCGGCCGCGTTTGAACCCCGCCGTGTTCACATTTGCCAGGTTATTGGCAATCACATCAACATTCATGTTCTGTGCAGCCATTCCTGTGGCTGCCGTCCAAAGAGAACGCATCATGGTTTTTCTCCTTTCATACAGCCTTGGAACATCCTGTCCTCGGCCTTAAATCGTTGCGCAAGAGCGCTGACCTCGCAAAATTCGTGTGCGTCAAAGGCCAGGGACAGATATTCCGAGGCCGTATCAATCACACTATCCCTGAACCGTTCCAACCCGGTCGCTGATCTGTCCGGCAAGCTGGTTGTACTGTTCAACCACCTTCATCATCGACTGGTAGCTGCGCATGGCGGCCATCAGTTCGGTCATGGCAAGTACGGAGTTCACATTGGAGCCCTCAAGCATGCCCTGATGAACAGTAACATCCGGCCCTGCAGGCGCTGTGTTCTCCTGCGCTGTTTCAATGGTGGTGAAAGCGCCCTTTCTGATCTGTGTAAGATCGTTAATAGTGACGATGCCCAGCTCGGCGACAGCCTCGCCGTTGACATAGAGTGCGCCTTCCTGTGTTGCCGTAATCTGACCCGTTCCCAGAGTGATCGGTATGCCGGCCGTATCCAGGACAGCAAGTCCGCCCTGTGTCAGGAGATTGCCATCTGCATCCAGCCGGAAATTGCCCGCACGCGTATAGGCCTCGCTGCCATCCTCTTTCAGAACACGAAAATAGCCGTTTCCGCGAATGGCAAAATCGAGTTCACCATCGGTGTTTTTCATCACGCCTTCACGGACATCAATATACTGCTCACCCATGCTCAGATAGGCGGCAGGAACCTGCTCCACAGAGCCGCCCGCAGATGCCTGACTTGTAAAAATGGTGGAAAATGATGCGCGATCAGCCTTATAGCCGGCTGTGTTTACGTTGGCGAGATTGTGGGTAATGGTATCCAGCCTATGCTGGGCCATGGTTCCCGCAACCCCCGACACAAAAAAACCTCTCTGCATGCTTTAACCTCTTTTCATTGGACTCGCTGCCCATAAGAAAGCACTTTTGATGCCAGGTGAAAGGAGACATCTATCATGCTGGTTTTATTGACTTTTCATGCAAGATAGCGGCAGGAATTTCTTACCGGCAGGAATATTTTTCCCCCGTTTTACGGACATTTTTTCCACTGCCTGCTTTAGGGAGACGCTGATTTATTTCCGGTTTGACGGGATAACCGGACCATTCCATTGATAGTAGTTCCCTCATAGTCAAACAGTCAGCACAAACGGCAAGGCGCTGTATTTTCCCATCACTTTGTCATAAGTCTGAATAGTATCCACCTGCATGAGCATATCCTCAATGATCGGTCGCGTATCTTTCAGCCCTGCATCGATGTCTGAATGGAAAAGAGTATGCAGAGAGGCCGCACAAAAAGAGGAGAGCCATTTTCATGCTTTCCGATTTTCAATGTTTGATCTATGGTCTCCACTATGCTGCTGAACCGGAGAGTGATCTACATGCAAATCCTGTTGCCAATACTGGCCGCTCCACTTTCACTTTTTACGACCGGGAGCATGCCCGCCACAGCGGATGAGAGATGTGCAGCATGGGAGGAAAGGCTTAAAAGAGAACAGGCCATTATTCTCGAACGTGAAAATGAACTCTCCCGAAAGGTGAAAGAGGATCAGGACAGATTTGAACAGGCGGAACTGGAGAGGCTGATTGAACGTCATCACGCCTCGATTGAGGCATTTAACCTGAAGCTGGACGATTTCAACCGAAGTTGTAGGCAAAAGAAGGGCGCGAAAGGCGAAACCGCCAAGGCCCGCAAACCGGGCGGAGTCCACCCGGAAGCGGAAGTGCAGGCCAGCAACGAACTGATTAAAACGCTGACAGGCTACTTTATTCAGGCAGGCGCATTTAAACGGCATGGCAACGCCATAAACCTGCAAAGACACCTGGCAAAGAGAGAAATCGAAAGCCTTATCATTACAAGGCCCTATGTTTATGCCGTGTGGGTCGGCCCGTATGAAGACCGAAAGAGCGCCAAGGCGGCCAAGAAGATGCTGTCAAGCGACTATCAAATAGAGGGTTACATCATCCATTTTAAATAGATACGGCCCGACAGATGACCTCTTGCACCTCTTTTATTGGAAAATCTCAGGCTGCCAGCGTTTCACGCAGCTTATTCATTGCCCGCTTCTCAAGCTGGCGAACCCGCTCAATCGAAACACCCAGCTCTTCGCCCAGTTCCTTCAGCGTGGCCGGCTCTTCGCAAAGATGACGCTGCATGACAATGTGCCGGTCGCGATCCGACAGCTTCTTCAATGCCGTATAGAGCTGACTCTGCTGATGATCCTTCCAGTTGGACTCCAGCACCTGCTCTTCAGGCGTTGCTTCCGGCGCAGGCAGTGCTGTGACCAGCGTCTGACCCTCGATATCGGCATCGAGTGAAACATCGCGATTGAGATAGGCTCCGGCAGCCTCCTGATACTCGTGTGAAGAGATGCCATATTCGGCCGCCACTTCATCAGCCTGATGCCCATCCAGCGCCGCAATGGCATTTTTAGCCTTCTGCAGGCCTGCAAAGATCTTGCGCTGCAGCTTGTTGGTGCCAAGCTTTACAATACTCCATGAATGCAGGATAAAATCATGAATGGCAGCGCGAATCCACCACGAGGCATAGGTCATCAGGCGGAAGCCACGATCGGGATCAAACCGCTTGACCGCATGCATCAGGCCCAGCGTACCCTCCTGAATCAGGTCGGCCTCGGGCAGTCCGAAATGGCGGTATTCACGTGCAATCGCTGCCACGCCGTACAAATTCGCCACAACCAGTTGCTGTGCAGCCTCACGATCCTGCTGATCGCGCCATCTGCGTGCCAAAGCGACCTCCTCCTCGCGACTTAGATGTTCAATACGCTTAACATCGCGATAAAAAAGGGAAAGACTCGACATATCTGCAACTGCAATATTCAAATTCGTCCTCCTTCACAGGGTTGTTTAGCACTCTAATTATAGGAGTGCTAAATTTTATGTCAAATAGTTGGTAATTAAAAGATCTCCTGCAAGATCAAATCACTATACAGCCCATAAACGGGGCACCAAAATCAACAGCCTCCAGGTGATTGATTTTCATATCAGAGATCCATGTATGACACTCTTCGGGCGTGATCCGTGCAGGAGAGCAATCCTGTGGAAGCAAAGGTAAAACCATATTTTGCCTTTGTGTAAAAGAAGAAGTGCATATCATACACTTCTTCTGATGTTCAGATTATGAATCAACGCTATCGGGCGAGACAAGCCTGGCTGTGGCAATAACAGCCCCGAGACACCCCACCAGCGCACCGCCAGAGAGCAGCGGCAACAGAAGTGCAAACGGGGTTAACGCAATCCCCATGCTCTCCGCCCAGCCGGAGACACCCAGTACCAGTGGCCACAGCAACAACCATCCCAGTAGTGCAGCCCCCCCGCCCAGCAGTGTGCCCTCCATAATAAACGGCATGCGCACAAACCACTCTTTTGCGCCCAGAAGCCGCATCAGATGAACCTCGTCGGCACGGGCCAGAAGAATCATTCGCAGAGTATTGGATACAATCAATGCCATGGCCAGTGCCAGAATCACGGTAACGAACCAGGCAAGCTGACGGATGGACTGCAGCAGTTCATGGGCAGTCGCCAGCTGTACCTCTTCATCATTCACCGTTGCCCCGAAACGGGCAGCTTCATCCCGAATATCTGAAAAAAGAAACTCATTTCTCTCATCTTCCAGCGTTAGTTCAAGGCTCTCCGGCAACAGCCTGGCAAACTTCTCTACATTCAGCGAGGTGTCGCCCAGCCAACCCTGCATCCAACGGGCAGCCTCCCTCCGGCTGACATGCCGGACTGAAGAGACACCCTCAACCGCGGCAAGCCTCTGTTTCAGTTCGCCAAGCTGATTCTGTCTGTCAACAGGCAAATACACATGCAATTGCAGAGTCCCCTGCCATGAGCCCACCCACTGCTGCGCCCCCTGCAGGCCGAGCCATACAGTGCCAAGCGCCCACAGGGCGACACAGACAATGATCAGCGCAAGAAACTGATGAATACCGAAAGGTGGCAGCCGGAAGCCCCCCGGCAGGCGCGGTTCAACAGATTCAGATACTTCGCCAATCATCTCACCCATACGAATCTCCAACCAGCGAGCCCTGCTGCAACTGGATCACACGCCCCGGATGCGAGGTGAGCAGATGCAGGTCATGGGTCGCCATAATCACCGTAGTGCCATGCCGGTTCAGCGACATCAGCAGATCCAGCACCCGGCGCGCAGTCTCTTCATCCAGATTGCCTGTCGGCTCGTCTGCCAGAATAACCGGCGGATTGGTTGCCATGGCCCGGGCAATGGCAATGCGCTGCTGTTCACCGCCGGAAAGGGCTTCGGGATATGACCACAAGCGGTCATCAAGACCAACAAACTCCAGCACCTTGCGTACACGCGGTATCAGTCGCTCCCTGTTCCAGCCCTGCACCCGTAACGGCAGAGCCACATTTTCGAATACAGTACGCGAAAAGAGCAGCTTGTGATCCTGAAAGATAATGCCTGTGCGCCGGCGCAACTCCCGCACATCGCCCTCGGATACGTTGCGCATATCCCACTGCTGTACACGCAACTGCCCGGATGATGGTCGCAAACCGCCATAAAACATGCGCAGCAGTGTCGATTTGCCCGCGCCGCTCTCACCGGTCAGGTAGATAAAGGCTCCCTGTGAAATAGCCAGTGAAACACCGGAAAGTGCAACCTTTCCTGCCGGGTAACGCAGCATCAACTGCTGCATCTCAATCATAGGTCTGGTATCGGACATGGGAAAACAGTAACGGCGTACAGGCGCCCTGTCAGCATTGATGCTGACAAACCATAGATTTGGCTTCAGCATTGCCGCATGCACATCTCCTGCCCGCATTGTCATGCCACCTACAAAGTTGGCCCGCTTATCAGAAACGCCATCCTGGTATGTCACCGCTGTCGTACCGAATTCAGTCTGGATGACAGGCCGATTGCACAGCAGCAGCCTGAAGAAGCCGATACAGAGCACTCCCTCCCTCTGTTTGAGCATGTAACCGGCCAACAGGAGAGAGTCGAAAAGAAAGTTGAGCCGACAGATGGGGCAGCCTCACAGGAAGTTGAATATCCGCATGCCGATAACCAGCCTGCCACCATCCCTGTTCCGGCATTTCTTGAGGGCGATCATAAGTATGCCGGACAGGTCGAACGTGAAAAGCCATCTGCCAAGCCTGATGCGGCAGAAGAAGAGAAGATATCCGCCCCTGCGGAAACAGCTTGTAAAGAAAACAGTGTGGCAGACGCAGATCAACCCTCTCCGGAGAAGCCGAAAGGCGCTGCCGGTAACGAAGCCTCCCCCCCTCTCCAGGAAACGGTAAAACAGACTGAAAGGGCAGGGATGCCGCTTCCGCCAGCCCGGCAACATGTCGTCATCTGGCCGTGGCTGATTGCCATGCTGTTGCTTATCGGTGGCGCCGGTTTCTGGCAAAAACAGGATGCCTGGCTTGATCACCCGTGGCTTCGAAGCGTGCTGATCAATATGCACCTGCCGGTGGAGGTGCGTAACAAGGACTGGTTCATCATTCCGGCAAGCGTACAGGGTCACTGGCTCAAACGGGATGATGGCAGCCAGGTACTGACCATCCAGGGGCGCATTGAAAACCGCCTCTACTGCGAGCTTCCACCGCCGCAGATTCTTGTACAGTTTTTTGATGATACAGGCCTCACGGAGAGCCTTGGGGAAAAACTACTGCCCATCACCGAACCACCCTCGATGGAACAGATCAAACATGCTCCATTTGTGATGCCTGAGAAGGACCGAATTCCTGTTGAAGCCCGGGGCCAGCGGGGCTTTTTCCTGGTTGTTGAATCGATGCCGGAACGGACAGCCGATTTTACACTGATGCCGGTCGTTTCCGCATCAACAGCAGATTAGGGCCTGTTAACACTAATTTCGGTGTTGGCGCTGCTGCCCCGAATGAGGTTAATCAAGGTGCGAGGAGGGAGATTGGTGGTTCCAAATGACCGACGAGCAACGTCGGGTAGCCTCATTTGGGGCGCAGCCCGTCGGGATAGCCCATTTTTCCGCCCTGCTGCGTTACTGCTCGCAAGCATGCAACAAGCATGCAATGCTCGCAAAGCCTTGCAGGATAGAAAAAATGGTCGAATCGCCGCCATCGAAATTAGTGTTAACAGGCCCCAGAGTCAGGCAGCAATCAGTTCGGGAAGACGATAACCAAGGCGCTTGATGCAGTCCCGTAACTGCTGCTGAAGCGGTCCTGACAGGTGAGCCGGATCATCCATGATAAACATCTGTTCCCGCCGCCTGCAGTGCAGACCATGAATCGATTTCACTTCATGCAAAAAGGCGTCTGTCTCCTCCTCGCCAAGCAGCTCGCGCCAGAACTCCGTATCCAGCGAAATACAGGCCGGATAGATACTCTCTCCGGGCTGCAGATAGAAAAAGTTCAACACCTGATCCCTGATCACCGACCGGCTCCCCAGAGCAATGGCGCGACCGGACCAGCGCCACGCCAGTCCCGCCTCCTGCCACTCATGAATAATGATTGAAAAAAGTTCGCGATGGAGCGTATCGCAGCTTAAATAGAAATTGCCGAGTGTTTGCTCATTCATGATTCCACCTGCATCGTAACTATTTTAGCAGTTAAATGATGATCTGCCTGGGAAGCTCCGGAATACTTAACGAGCCATCCTGCTTCAGGGCCGCAAGAATCATATCCGGCGTTTTCCCCGGCGAACTCCACCCAGAAACCTGAATCGTCATAACGCAGTACAGGATCAGGTAAGCCGTATTCACGGCAGACCTGCATCATCACATCCACGCCGTGCCTCCACGGTTCAATACCGCCTCCCAAGCAGTTACCCATCGTTCCAAAGCACAAGCATCTGCATTTTCTTCCATTTGCAATGAAATAAACATCAAGCAACACCTGCGGAGAAATCAATGCTTCACTGCTTATAGTGAAATCCTAGCATAAGAATGCTTCCAAGCGCTTTATCGTCTTATCCATTATCCAGCACTTTCCACACTCCGCCCTTGGCAGGGCCAATGCGTTCCAGCTTGCCTTCCTTCCGCAATTTTCTGATAGCACGCTCAATCGCACTTTCAGATTTGCCAATCTGCCTGGCAAGCTGCGGAATCGTTAGCGTGTCATCCTCTTTCAGGGCCGCAAGAATCATATCCGGCGTTTTCCCCGGCGTTTTCCCCGGCGTTTTCCCCGGCGTTTTCCCGACAAACTCCACCCAGAAGCCCGAATCGTCATAACGCAGCACCGGGTCTGGCAAGCCGTGTTCACGACATGCCTGCACCATCACATCCACGCCACGGCCCCATGATTCAATCAAACCCGCCCTGAAAAAAGCATTGGCAATATCCGGGTTATATGGCTGGGAGGGATGCTTTCTCAGCAGCTTGTCGATTGTCCAGTGTTCAGGTAGTTGGCCGTCATTCCAGAACATGATTTTGTCTTCATAGACACTGATCTGAATGGGTGAACCACTACTGTAATCCTTATGGGCAATGGCATTGAGCAATGCTTCTCGGAGTGCTGCTTCGGGGAACGGGTACTCCTCAATGCGATTCACGCCATCATAGCGAATTTCCGCCTTCATATACTTGGTCAACAACAGGTCCATCGCCTTGTTCACCTGCTCGAACAGATTGCCATGCACCTCATCCTGATAGCGCAGGTCGCTATCCGACTCAAAAAAGCCGATCTTCACATAGGCCGCCGTGACAAAGCGTTCCGGGTCAAGATGAAACAGCAGAACTGCAGCGCGTTTCAGATACTCACTTTCATTTAGGTGCAGATTTTCGATCAAGGCGGCATTGCTTTCACGCAGTACCTCTTCATTCACCCGCTTGCTTTTGACCGCCTGCGCTCTGAAATAATCAAATGCGGCATCCGATAAATCTTCGACTGTCACGTGCGGAACCGGCACGCCATCCCAGCGTTTCCCCTGCTTCTTGAGCAGAAACCTGTCCAGCGCGGCACCCTTCAGCTCTTGCCTGGTGCTGCCGCTGCGATAGTAGTATTTCCCCTTGTAGCTGATTGGGTAGGGGTACGGATCGACAACGATTTCCAGATATTCCCTGTCACCCTCTTCAAGCAGGTTCACATCGACCAGAATGCCCATCAACTGCCGCACCTGATTGGGCAGCTTCTCCAGCAACGCTTTCGCATTGCTGATGCCGCGCACCTCGCCATTGTCATCCACGCCGATAAACAGCCTGCCGCCCTGCGCATTGGCATAGCCGCAAATCCACTGGAAATACTCATCGCGCCAGCGTTCCTTGTACTCGGTGTGTTGGGATTCGGTCATGGGAACTAACCTCGATTCCTTGTTAACCACTCTAGCATGGTTGGGGGCATCCCATCATCTTTAACCAGCCCATCTGAATTTGGTCTGAAAAGTGTTGTTAGTATAAGTTCCAAATCCCCTTTTTCGGGCCCGCCTTCGTGCCTGAGTAGCGATAAATAGGTTTCCGCCATGGTTACCCGCTCACTGGCATCTTCTTTCAAGTGCAAATGACTCAAAGTGATTTTTATCAAAATGCGTGCAATCCAAACCACAACAAATGCTGCCGCAGCCAGGCTCAATGACTGCCAAAGTGCCGGATTCTTTCCGGGTTCTAGGTCGCTTAGTACAGCATGTATCGTTGCAATTAACACACCGCCTGACACTCCAAGCCAAACACCTGATGCCCAAGCAAAGTTTCGGGCAAGCTTATGATGAGTTACTTTTTTATCTCGCCAATATTTAACAGGCGCTTGCAATGCCAGCTTTTGTTCATAGGTCTCCGTAACCTTCTCAAGCTCTTCTTTGCCGTCCAATAGAGCTTGATCAAAATCTTCACCTTGTTTCGCATGGAGGTCTTCAATCTCCGCTTTCTTTGTTTCGTAATCCTGCGTTAGCTCATCTAGCTTTGTCCTGTAGCTATCCAATTCCGCTTGCCATTCTGAACGCAGCTTGGTCAGGGATTTCTTTTCCGCAGCAAGGTTTTTTCGATAGCCCTTCTCAAACATCAATGCTTCCAAAGCACCTTTAAACGACTTATGCACATTTGGCACAATTGGCACAGATATAAAATAGCCTAGAACATAGGCTGCCAGAACAGGATCAGATTCCTTTAATTCAAAGATAAACTTTGATTTTGGTGCAGAAGCGCTCAATGATGTAATCGTGGTATTTCCATAATAAGCCATAATTTTCTGTTTTATGGCATTGAGTTGAGCCTCAAAGTGTTCGGTTTCAATATGTGGTTTTGCTTGGGCGATAACTTGGCGAATGGGTTGATAGGGAGAAATCTGCCTTTGATATATTTGAGCAGTGTTACCATCTTGTTGTGTAACAGATGCTAGCCAATTCCATACAGATTCTTCTTTTTGAACCCATGCCTCAATTTCTTCAAGCGTACGAAATGATAATTTCCCTCCGTTGTCACCCAGATCGACTTCTAAAATTGGCTTAGCTTTTGCCATCGTTATCCCTCCACATCAGGCCTTGCTTATCTCCTTCAATGGTGCGAAACAAGATTTCAAAGTATGCCGCCATTAATAGAACTCATCCGCGTCCTCAGCAACGCTATCATAGTCTGCTGGAGTCAAGACGGTATCAAATAGTCCAATATCCTCGCCTTCGTGTCGGTTGATGCCGATATATTCAAGACTGGCATCTTCATAGCGCTTAAACTTGTATATCGCATCGTTCATCAGGGCGCTATTAAATACATTCAAGCTTACCAGCAATTCAAAGTCTCTGACATCAAGGCCGGTAACCCGCTTAAACAAACCTGGCTCTAACTGGGTGATGACATCCTTCAAGCTATGTTCCCGATAATCGGTTAAATACATAAATACCGGGATGCGCGTGGCAAATTTGATGAGTTTCTCCTGAATCTGTTTTCGCTTGCTTTTGAACTCCTTCTCCTCCTCGGTCAGTTGTTTCTTTTCCTTGGGGGTCAAGGTTTCATCATTCTTTTCCTTGCGCGCCTTTTTAACAGCCTCCGATTTATTGATAATGGTTTCAATATCCTGATTCAGCGAGCGAAACCCCTCGATATTCATCAGTGCTTTCATTGCTTCTTCATTGTTCATCAGTCGCCGCAGCGTGTCGTTGTCTACATTGACCAGCAATGCACTTTCCCAGCGACGCGCAAGCAAGGTGGCACTCGTGCCACTCATGGCAATATCCAGCACACCTTGCGCATCAAGCTGCTTCATCGAACTGCCATCATAGGCCAGCACCGGCAGAAAGCTGATAAACTCCTCAACTTTTTTCTCTGGGTTGGACTCATCCACATTGAGGCGGCAGGAATAATCAGCAATTTGGCGTAAAGCACGATTTGGTGCAAAATCCAGTACATAGCATTCCTGTTTAATGATTTCGACCTTGTTAGGTGATTCTCCATCGGGATTTGTGATTGTCCACGGGGATTGGACCCGAAATGCTGCCTGAAAATAGGTTTCCGGACTGGAAGAGTTTCGCAGCATAAAAATGCCTGCCCAAGGGCGCACAGTCACACCTGTAGTCAGTTTCCCGCAAGACAGCGTGATTGTTTTGCTTTCCAAGGGATTACCCATCGCTTCCAGTACGGGGGGCAATGCGTTGACTCCAATGCCAGCTTGCGTCCCTGCTGCAACTACAATTTTATAATCATGATAAAACCGGTTTTGCCGCTTGGACAACAGGTTGTTCATAGCATGACAAGATGCTACCGTTGGTAGAAACCAGAAAGTATGGGTAAGTGCATGCAATAAACGCGTATCGGAATATGGCAAAGGGGGCTTTTTTGCTCCCAGCTTCAGGTTATCAATGGTTGTGGCCTGAAATGCGCCACGAATCAAATCCAGCCACTTCTGGACTTCATCCTCATATTTAAATCGTGCCAGTTCTCCTTCACCCTCGGCCTTGAAAAAGGTGTTAAGGTCAAACTCGTTAAATTCCCCTTGCAAGGCAATCTCAGTGATTTCATCTGGCAATTGATAGGTCATCAACACCATGCGCGGCAGGGAGGCGTAGGGGTTTGCTCCATGTGCTTCATTCCACTCACTCTTGGCACGCTGTTCATCCGTATAAGTCCAGTTAAAAATCTGCTCTTCGATAAATTCACCCGAGGCAATAGCTCGAAATGGTGTGCCAGACAGATAAAGATAGTGATCGGTGGTGATGGGCATGATCTCTTCATCGAACAGCTCGATCCCTTCGCCTTCCCCATACTTTGCTTCATTCCCACCTTCAGCCTCGAACAGATCCTTGGCATTTTCACGCCAGGCACCAAAGTGATACTCATCCAGAATGACTGCATCCCAATGGGTGGCATGCACCCACTCATTTTTGGTCTTGATGCCGCCCGTACTGGTGTTTTTTCCGAGGTAATCCTGAAACGATCCAAAGCAGACAATCGGCCTGCTTTTGTCCGCTTCTTCATAGGTCAAATCATTGGATGGAGAAATGAACTGCCAGCCTTCAAAGTCAACATGCGACTGTAAATCCTCTTCCCATGCATTTTGCACCGCCGGTTTAAAGGTCAGCACCAGTATTTTTTTCCAGCCCATATTTTTTGCCAGTTGATAGCTGGCAAATGTTTTGCCAAAGCGCATTTTTGCATTCCACAAAAAATGTGGTGTGTGGTCAGGTCGCTCCGTACTCATCTGGCGGAAATAGCCTGCGGTTTTTTCCACTGCGGCCTGTTGTTCCGGACGCATGGAAAAGTCGAACGAACGGTCATGGCTGATGGTCTTGCGTTCCCGCACAGCGATAATCGCCGACTTCACCTTATCTACGGTGCAAGCGAACCATTCACCATCGACACGGGTAAACCCCATCTGCTCCAGCACACGATGCACTTCATGATCGTCAAACGCTGTGCCATCATTTCGGACTGCCGATTCCTCCAGCACAATCTCATATTCCAGCCCACTGGTCTGTAACTGCTCTTTCACCCGCTGCTTGGCGCTGCGCGTGGTATAGCCGACTTTCAGCAATCCCTTACGGTTTTCTGCGCCAAGGATTTTATAAGCGTAAATTGTGGGCGATGCTTCCGGGCGTTT
>CAZLJF010000004.1:0-60087 GCA_964559845.1 uncultured Zetaproteobacteria bacterium
AGCCAAAAGGCGTCACTCATCACAGTGATCGGGGCAGTCAGTATCTCTCCATCCGTTATTCAGAACGATTGGCTGAGGCTGGATTTCAGGCTTCCGTCGGTACGGTCGGGGACTCCTACGACAACGCCTTGGCGGAAACGATTAATGGTTTGTACAAAGCCGAGGTTATCCACAAAGACGGCCCGTGGCGCGGGATGGATGATGTCGAACGGGCCACCCTGACCTGGGTCGACTGGTTCAACAACCGCCGGTTACTCAGCTCCATTGGTGACATTCCGCCACGTGAATATGAAGAAAATTACTATCGACAAATTGAGTATCAGAGAGCAGCATGATGACTCAAACAAAAACGCCTCCGATGAAACCGGGGCGATTCAATGCTATCATAATTACAATTATACTAGGCCCTCTAGTTGAGGAGCTTTTATTTCGTGGAGCACTATTCGAAGTTATAAGCGACAGATGGGGAAGCCGCACCGCTTTATTTACTGTAAGCACATTTGCTCTTGTTGCCCACTACTCGGCTATATCAACTGTCGGCGTCGCAATTATCTTATTCTTAAGTGCAATTGTTTTTACTCTTGCCTACATTGAGGGAGGGTTGCTGATTACAGTGTTGGTGCATTCCTTTGCAAATTTTCTGATCTTATCTAATGCCTCTTTTTAAAACCAGCACAGGCTTCCAGCCCTTCGGCTTCGCGGGTGGCCTGTATGACCGTGATACCAACCTTGTAAGGTTCGGAGCTAGAGACTACGACCCTGAAACTGGAAGGAAAGGACAGGGTATCTACTTCTTCCAACCATTCTAAAGCAACCGTTTCATTTCGGCTTAATAAGCTCAAAAAGATTTCAGGGCATTTTAACAGCATATCAACATAATAGTCTGACAAACGCCATCTATCTTCACCTGCCTATTTGGTTGTCATAAGTCCTGTTGAAGTTGTAGTGATACCCCGTCTCCGCATCTTCATATTGCCCCGGAAATCTTAGGTTGTTGGTGATGGTTGAGGTGGTCACTGTTGCCTTGCCAAAGGCTTCATAGATGGCTGCCCATGTTTTTGCGCCGTTCTTCTGCGCCAACTGCTGCGGTGTGCCGAGGTGGTCGTTCAGGTAATAGTGGTATGCGCCGTTCACGCTCATGTAGAGCGGGTCGGTTCCCCATGTGCTGTTGGGCGCATAGCCGTAGCTGACCTTGACGGCTCCTGTATGGTCTGCCTCTGCCGTTAACCCTTCATCGCTGTAATAGAAGTAAGTGGTTGCGCCGTTCACTGTCTTGCTGATGCGTCTGCCAAACGGGTCATAAGCATAGCTGGCAAGGGTGGTTGCGCCCTGCTTGACCTGAACCAAACGGTTGCTGCCGTCATACACATAATCGGTGATGATGCCGTTCTCTGTCTTTTTGATTTGGCTGCCATTGGCATCGTAGGCGTATGTCACATTGGGGCGCGAAAGAAGCTCATTATTCGCATTGTATGCCCACGGGCTGCCATTGTTATGCTTCACGCGATTGCCCACCTTGTCATAGCTAAAGGTTTCGCCAGACGTGGGGTATGTGGCGCTGGTTAACCTGTCCTGCACATCATACCCATAATTATACGCACCGTGCTCCGTATCCTTCACCGTGATATTCCCTGCCGCATCATAGGCGTAAGCATAGCGCATCAATGTGTTTTTGGCAGGGCCAGAGGCAATGCTTCAACAACAGGCCGGATACATGTGAACAGGCCCTAAATAAAAAAAGGAAGGCCAGAGCCTTCCTTTTGAAGTTGCGAAGCGCCGGATTAACGCTTGGAGAACTGTGGCGCACGACGAGCCTTTTTCAGGCCGGCCTTCTTGCGTTCAACAACACGTGCATCACGTGTCAGGAATCCGGCCGCTTTCAGTTGCGAGCGAAGCCCTGAATCATATTCAACCAGTGCACGGGCGAGACCGTGACGGATGGCTCCGGCCTGGCCGGAAACACCACCGCCATTCACATTGACACGCAGGTCGATGCGACCGGTCAGCCGGGTCTCTGTCAGCGGACGAAGCGCTTCCTGACGAATAATTTCAATCGGAAAGAAATCCTCAATTGTACGACCATTGATGTTGATTTCGCCTTTGCCTGGTTTGATCATGACACGGGCAATGCTTCTTTTGCGACGGCCTGTGCCACGGTAAACTGTATCTGCCATTTTCTTAAATTCCTCTTAACCGCTTAGTTCAGCTTCAGTGCTTCGGGCTGCTGTGCTGCATGTGGATGATCGCTGCCGGCATAAACCTTCAGCTTCCTGAGCATGGAGCGCCCCAGTGAATTCTTTGGCATCATGCCTTTGACTGCCAGTTCGATAATACGCTCGGGGAAACGTTCGCGCTGTTTCTCAAGGGTAATACTTTTCAGGCCGCCCGGGTACTGTGAGTGGCGGTAGTAGGTTTTTTGTGTCTCTTTACGACCGGTAACTTTTACCTTCTCGGCATTGATGACAATCACATGATCGCCACAATCTGCATGCGGGGTGTACTGCGGGCGGTGTTTGCCGCGCAGAATCTTGGCAACTTCCGTTGAAAGACGACCAAGAACAAGATTCTCAGCATCAACGATATACCATTTACGTTCGATGTCTCCAGGGCGGACAGTCCAAGTGCGCATGGTTAAAACTCCATATCTCAAAAGTAAAAAAGCCCAATTCAGTGGGCGGCGCAGTATAGAACGGGGATGGTTGATGTCAAACGCTTTTCATGTCCGCCGGGGAAGTTCTTGTTGACATGTCTGTTTGTGAGGTAATAGGTCTGTTGCCAATAGCACTCCTGTCAGTAGAGTGCCAGCGCGTTTTCGGGGCGAAAAGCCAAAAGCGCGGTTTTGATCTGCTCACAGAATCAATTACTTGCGTTTTTGATTTTGGTGCCCGTTCGTACGCCACGTGCATGCTCTGAGTTTTCCAGAGTATGCTTAACGGCCGGAATGCATTGCAATTCAAGGGTTGAAATTCATTGAAAGAGCGTCACGAACTTATTCTTGGTGAAGTGGTTAAGGCCTATCTTGATACGGGCAGGGCTGTGGGTTCCCGTATGCTTTCCGAACAGATGGGTATTGGTTTGAGCCCTGCCTCGATCCGCAATGCCATGGCGGATCTTGAGCGCATGGGACTGCTCTGCTCCCCGCACACATCGGCAGGCCGGAAGCCCACCGATGACGGGCTGCGATATTTTGTTGATTCATTGATGGTTGTGGATTCAAATCTTCAGGAGCGTCTGAATGCGCTTGTCCAAACTCATCTTAATCCGGGAGCGGATGCGAATGAGGTGTTGCGGCAGGCGACTGAGGAACTGGCCAGTCTGACCCGTTTTGCAGGACTGGTCTCTGTCCATGAGCCGGGTTTCAAGCGTATCAAAAAGATTGAACTGGTTCCGATCTCATCGGAGCAGATTCTTGCCGTGATTGTTTCCAGTGAAGGAGAGATTCAGAATCGTCTGGTTCGCCGCACCGATGCCATGAGTGATGCAAGGCTGCATCAAATCTCACAGCAGATATCGGAGATGTTATCCCAGTGTGATCTTGGGCAGGCGCGCGAGCGTCTCGTCAGGGAGATCAATCAGGACCGCTTAAAGATTCGTCAACTGCTTGAGGAGTTGAAACAGTGGGCAGAGAACCCTATGGAGGGAAAAACAGAGCTGATCCTGAGTGGTCAGAGTCAGCTGCTGAAGATGCCCGAATTTGGTGTCATTGAAACCGTCCGTTCACTGTTTACCGCCTTTGAAGAGAAGGAGGAACTCATAAAACTGATTGAACAGGTCGAGCGTTGCGAGCGCGGTGTGAAGGTATTTATCGGTCAGGAGCATGCGCTGGTTGACATGGAAGAGGTCTCTGTGGTGCTCTCCCGTTATGAGGGTGGGGGCAGGGTGCTTGGTACACTGGGTGTCATTGGCCCGAAACGTATGCATTATGATCGTGTGTTGCCGATTGTGGATTGCACGGCACGCTGGGTAAGCCGGATGTTAACATGGGATAAATGAGCGTCTGAAGCCTTTTACCCTGTTGATATATGTTCCGATCACGGGGAGGAAGAAAGTTCGGGCGCGTTAGGAGGAAACCGTTGAGCAAAAAGAAAAAAGCAGATCAGGACGTAAAAGAGGAAGCCTCCGGGAAGGCTGAAGCCGAAGTTGTCGGGGCCGAACCTGCTGAAGCAGCAGAAGCGACAGAAGAGGCTGTTCAGGAGGATGCGCTGGCTGCTGCCCAGGCGGAAGTTGCAGCATTGAAAGACAAGCTGCTGCGTGCGCATGCGGAGATGGATAACCTGCGCAAGCGTACGGCTCGGGAGATTGAAGATGCACGTAAATTTGCAGTCGAGAAGTTTTCCACTGCGCTACTGGATGTGGTGGATAATCTTGAGCGGGCGCTGGAAGTTGAGGAGGGCAATGAGGCCGGATTGCGGGAAGGTGTGAAACTGACCTTTGATGCATGGCAGCGCATGATGGACAAATTCGAACTCAAGCGGATTGATGCCGTGGGCGAAACATTTGACCCGCATCAGCACGAAGCTCTTTCGCAAATGCCGAGTGATGAGCCTGAAGGTACTGTCATTGCCCAGCATGTGGCCGGTTATACCCTGCATGGTCGCCTGATCAGGCCTGCGAAGGTGTTGGTATCCAGTGGCCCGGCCTGACGGAGTGCGGCGCTCCGCCTGCGGGTTGTCGGAACTCTTCTGTTTGCAGGGGTTGAAAACGCGAAAGAGCGATCCCATATAAAGGTATAACAAGAGATAGTTTTTGTTTTTGTATTATAAACCAGTTTGAAACCAGGAGATTTGAAATGGGTAAAGTAATAGGTATTGACCTTGGCACCACGAACTCGTGCGTGGCCATTCTGGAGGGCGATACACGCAAGGTAATTCCGAACAGTGAAGGTGATAACACCACGCCTTCGGTTGTCGCTTTTGCTGATGAGAGGCTGGTGGGTAGCCCCGCAAAACGCCAGATGGTGACCAATCCGGGCAAGACTTTCTATGCGGTGAAGCGCCTGATTGGACGCAAGTTTGATTCAGCAGAGACCAAACATCATCATGAGCTGGTCTCCTATCCGATTGTTGCAGCGGACAATGGTGATGCCTGGGTTGAAGCCGACGGCAAGAAGATGTCTCCACAGGAGATTTCTGCTGTGATCCTGCAGAAAATGAAAAAAACCGCCGAAGACTATCTGGGTGAAGAGGTAAAGGATGCGGTCATTACCGTACCGGCCTATTTTAATGACTCCCAGCGCCAGGCAACCAAGGATGCCGGTGCGATTGCCGGCCTGAATGTGTTGCGTATTATTAACGAGCCGACTGCGGCAGCGCTTGCCTACGGGCTGGATAAAACGGAAGAGAATCATCTCATCGCCGTATATGATCTGGGCGGCGGTACCTTCGATATCTCCATCCTTGAGATTGGCGATGGCGTATTCGAGGTGAAGGCAACCAACGGGGATACCTTCCTCGGTGGCGAGGATTTCGATCAGGTGCTGATCAATTACTTGGCTGATGAGTTTAAGAAAGAGCATGGCGTCGATCTACGTGAAGACAAACTGGCTCTGCAGCGTCTGAAGGAAGCAGCAGAAAAGGCCAAGATCGAACTCTCATCCGCACAGCAGACAGAGGTTAATCTTCCGTTCATTACTGCGGATTCGTCAGGTCCGAAGCATCTGCTGATCAAGTTGACCCGTGCCAAGTTTGAAAGCCTTGTCGGTGATCTGGTCGAGAAGTCCCTGAAGCCATGCGGACAGGCACTGAAAGATGCTGGTGTAAAGGCTGCTGATATCCACGAAGTGGTGCTGGTCGGTGGCCAGACCCGTATGCCGCTGGTACAGCAGAAGGTTAAGGAGTTCTTCGGAATCGAGCCGCACAAGGGTGTCAATCCTGATGAGGTGGTGGCTATCGGTGCTGCCATTCAGGGCGGTATCCTGGCAGGCGACGTAACCGATGTGTTGCTGCTGGATGTGACGCCGCTCTCATTGGGTATTGAGGTTGAAGGTGGCCTGTTCAACAAGATTATTGAGAAGAACACCACCATTCCTACCAAGAAGAGCCAGACCTATACCACGGCGGCGGATAACCAGACAGCTGTAACGATTAAGGTCGCGCAGGGTGAGCGTGAAATATTCTCCGCCAACAAACAGCTCGGCCTGTTTAATCTGGAGGGTATTGCGCCTGCACCGCGTGGCATGCCCCAGATTGAGGTGACGTTTGATATTGATGCCAACGGCATCATACATGTACATGCCAAGGACAAGGGTACCGGCAAGGAGACCTCGATTCGCATCGAGGCAGGCTCGGGTCTCTCTGAAGAGGAGATCAAACAGATGCAGCGGGATGCCGAGGCACATGCTGAAGAGGACCGGGCACAGAAGGAGAAGATCGAAGCTCGCAATCGTGCCGATCAGCTGGTGTATGCTACAGAGAAGTCTCTGAAAGAGCATGGTGATGCAGTTGATGAAGAGACGCGCAAGGGCATCGAAGAGGCGCTGGAAGGGCTGAAGAAAGAGCTGGAGGGCGATGATATCGATGCCATTAAGAAGGCTGAAGAGCATCTGGCTGAAAAGTCACAGAAGCTGGGTGAAGTGATCTATCAGAAGATGCAGGCTGAGTCTGAAGCTGCTGCCGGAGCGGGTACAGCCGGAGCTTCCGGTGATTCGGGCGCGGCATCTTCACCTGGCAAGGCGGGTGAAGATGTGGTGGATGCTGAAGTCGTGGATGAAAGTGAAAAAAAGTAATCTGACCTGATTCGCAAGATTCGGGAGCAGAACGCGTAAACGTTCTGCTCCCGTTGTGTATCAAGGAGTTGAGAGGTTAACGTGTCGAAACGGGACTATTATGATGTGTTGGGCGTCGAAAAGGATGCCGATGCCAACACCATCAAACGTGCATATCGTAAACTGGCGATGAAATATCATCCGGACCGTAATCCGGATGATGATACTGCGGCCGAAAATTTCCGTGAGGTGACCGAGGCCTATGAGGTGCTTTCGGATGAGAGCAAGCGTTCTCGTTATGATCGTTATGGCCATGCCGGTGTTGATGAGCAGATGCAGGATTTCTGGGGTGGTGGCGGTTTCCAGGATTCGCATGCCTTCCGTGATTTCGGCGACCTTTTTGGTGATGTGTTCGGCGAAGCATTCGGTTTCGGTGGCGGACGGCAGAGCAACCGTGGTGCGGATTTGCGTTATGACCTGACCATTACGCTTGAAGAGGCAGCGGCGGGCAAGGAAGTTGAACTGGAGATTCCCAAGCATGCCCATTGTGATACCTGTGATGGTTCGGGGGCGCGTCCGGGAACCAGTCCGATACCTTGTTCGACTTGTGGAGGCCATGGCCAGGTTCAGATGAGCCAAGGCTTTTTTGCGGTAAGAAGAACCTGCCCGAGTTGTCACGGCTCGGGCAAGAAGATTGAGTCCCCATGTATCAGTTGCGGTGGAACAGGGCGCAAGAGGATTAACAAGAAGCTGAAAGTGAAGGTTCCTGCCGGTGTTTATCACGGTGCCCAGGTTCGTGTTTCCGGTGAAGGGGAGGCCGGCAGTCAGGGCGGGCCAAGCGGCGATCTCTACATTGTTATCGCGCTTAAGGAGCACAAGATTTTTGAACGTGACGGCGCCGACCTCTACTGCACCATGCCGATCACCTTCCCTCAGGCGACACTGGGCGCCGAAGTTGAGGCGCCAACACTGACAGGCAAGGTCAAAATTCGTATTCCTGCCGGAACCGAGGGCGGACGTGTTTTCCGTCTGCGCGGCAATGGTGTGCCGGATGTGCGTACCGGCCAGACAGGTGATCTTTATGTGCGCGTGCAGATTGCAGTGCCCAAGAAGTTGAGCGCCAAACAGGAGGAGTGCCTACGCAAGTTTGCCGAAGAGGCAGGCGATGATGTCTATCCTGAGCGTTCATCATTTCTTGGTAGGGTGAAGGACTTCTGGGATGATCTTGCCCGCGAGGTGAAGTAATGGCCGCAATGAGAGAATCGGAAAACGTAAGCGTTATTGTCACAGGCGCATCAGGGCGCATGGGCCGCATGCTGGTTCGGGCGGTGACCGAAGCGAAAGATATGGAACTGGCTGCTGCAACCGAACGGCGGGGATCTGAATATCTTGGCAGGGATGCCGGTGAACTGGCAGGTATTGAAACGCTTGCCGTTTCCCTTACGGATCATGTCACCGATACGGCTGAGGCGGATGTGCTGATTGATTTTACCGCGCCCGAAGCTTCGCTCGAATATGCACGCTTTGTGGCGGAGCGCGGTATGCGCATGGTGATCGGCACCACCGGCTTTACAGCTGAACAGCTGAATGAATTGAAGAGGATTCTTGCAGATACCCCGACGGTCATGGCGGCCAACTACTCCGTTGGTGTGAACCTGGCGCTGAATCTGATCAGGCAGGCTGCCGGGGTACTTGGTTCTGATTATGATGCGGAGATTTATGAAGCACACCACAGGCACAAGGTGGATGCACCAAGCGGTACGGCACTGGCCATGGGAGATGCTCTGGCTGCAGGGCGCGGCGTTCATCTTGATGATGTTGCCGTCTATGCCCGTGAAGGCATCACCGGTGCGCGTGAAAAGGGTTCGATCGGCTTTTCAGTGGTGCGTGGCGGCAATATTGTCGGTGAGCACAGGGCGATGTTCATTACCGATGAAGAGCGTATTGAGATCAACCATATTGCATCAGACCGCATGGTTTTTGCCAGAGGCGCTGTACGGGGTGCGATGTGGCTGAAAGATCAGCCGGCGGGCTGGTACGACATGCAGGATGTGCTGGGATTAAACTGACTCTCTGATTGATCCTGCAGGCGGCTCAGTCAGTAGCCCTGGTGTACATGTTCAATAGCGATTGACGACCGTATACCAGTCGACAGCTTCTCCTGTCATATCGAAAGCATTATTCGATGGCTGCCAGAATCGAAGCTGCAACCTTTAATCCGTCTACTGCAGCGCTAACAATACCGCCCGCATATCCGGCACCCTCTCCTGCAGGATAAAGTCCTTTCATATTTATTGATTGCATGTCCTTTCCGCGTGTGATGCGGATGGGTGAACTGGTTCGTGATTCCATAGCAAGAATATTGGCTTCATCGGTGACAAAGCCTCTCATTTTCCTGTCAAAGGCAATAAGCCCTTCAGCCAGTGGACTGGCCAGCCAGCCGGGAATCAGTTCCCACAGATTGACTGCCTCCACACCGGGTTTGAAGCGGGTGGTTGCCAGTGTTCCACTCGCTTTTTTATGAACATAGTCGGAGATACGCATGGCAGGGGCGGTGTAGGCCGTTTGAGTTGCGGAAAATGTCTTTTTCTCCAACTCCCTCTGCATGCGAATGCCGCAGAGCGGATCATCCCCCAGTCCGTGCCGGGCGATATCTGCCGGCGTGACCTGAACGACAATGCCGGAATTGGCCAGTGGGCTTGAGCGTTTGGCATTGCTCATGCCGTTGATTGCCATCATGCCCGCTTCGGTGGGTGAGGGAACAATGAGGCCGCCGGGACACATGCAGAAGCTGTAGATGCCGCGCCTGTCCATATAGGGGTCTTTGGCCTGATAGGTCAGGCTATATTCGGCAGAACCCAAAGCTGCAGCCTCTTTTGCAGGGCCGAGCTGGCATTGATCGACCCATGCCTGTGCATGCTCGGCACGGACACCGACGGCAAACTCCTTGGCTTGCATGGCGATACCGATGGATTGAAGATGTTCAAAGGTGTCGCGGGCAGAGTGACCGATGGCAAGCACTACCCGGCCGGCAGCAATCTCTTCACCGGAGGCGCATCTGACCCCTGTGATATTGCCACGATCTGTGAGCAGGGCATCGACACGGGTCTCAAAGCGGTACTCCACACCGCTGGCAATCAGGTGTTTGCGGATATTGCGAATGATTCTGACCAGCCGGTCCGTACCCAGGTGCGGGTGTGCATCAATCAGGATGTTTTTATCTGCACCGAAGTGGACAAACCGGGCCAGCACCCAGCGTACGAACGGGTGTTTGATGCGCGTATAGAGCTTGCCGTCGGTGTAGGTGCCGGCACCGCCTTCACCAAAGCAGATGTTGCTCTCAGGATTCAGTATGCCCTGGCTGCGCAGGCGGCCGATGTCGCGCATCCGGGTTTCAACCGGCTTGCCCCGCTCCAGCAGTGTGACAGGTATGCCGGCCTCAATCAGTGCCAGGGCGGCAAACAGCCCGGCAGGGCCGCTGCCGACAACGATAACACGCTCTTTTTTCTGTGAAGAGGAGCATAGGGGGTCAGGTTTGGGGATATCGAGTCCGGAGTGCTCAATAGGCTCCACCTGAGAAGAGAGTTTTGGTGAGGCATTGTCACTGAGGTTGCACTCAACCGTACAGACAAAATGAACATGGCTCTTTTTTCTTGCATCCAGCGCCTTGCGCACAATTTTCCAGCGAATGAGCTGACTGGTCCGGATTCGGAGTGTATCTGCAAGTTTTCGGGCAATAGCGTTATCGGAATCATCCGGTTCTATGGCGACATTACTGATTCGGACAAGCATGGCCGACAGGCTATACAGTTCATATGAAACAAACAAAACGTGTGCATCAGGCAGAGAGAATACACAGATTAAGTCATAATGATGATGGTCTGCCCGGAGACAAATATCATGTGCTAAACTTATGACAACGTATGGTCTAAGCTAATTATTCCAGAATGGCAGATCGTAAACAGAAGGATGGGCAGATGGCAGTAAAGAGTGGTAATCGCGAAGTCGTCATCGTTTCAGGCATCCGTACGCCGATGGGAAAGGCGGGCGGAACTCTTGACGGCCTTTCGGCAGTTGAGCTGGGCATGCATGCTGTGCGTGAACTTCTGGCCCGTTCCCCTCTGACACGTGATGACATTGACAATGTCATTATTGGTAATGTTATCCAGCCTTCGGATGCGGCCAATATTGCAAGGGTCATTGCGCTTCAGGCCGGTGTTCCGCGCCGTATTCCGGCCCATACGGTACATCGTAACTGCGCCTCCGGTATGCAGGCGGTGACCGATGCGGCGGAAAAGATTCTGGCCGGCCGTGCCGATGTGATTGTCGCCGGCGGTGTTGAATCGATGACTCATGCGCCGCTGCTTTTCCATGACCGCTTCAGGGCCGCGATGGCAAAGCTGCAACGTGCCCGAAGCATTGCCGACAAAGCCAGGGCCGCAGTCGGTGTTGTGAAAGCGCCGTGGAAGCCGCGCATCGCTCTGCTGGAGGGACTGACCGATCCGGTTGCAGGTCTCAATATGGGGCAGACGGCAGAGATACTGGCACGCGAATTTTCCATTTCCCGAAAAGAGCAGGATGAGTTCTCGGTGCAGAGTCATCTACGGGCGGAACAGGCATGGGAAAGTGAGTGGTTTTCCGATGAGGTGATGCACCTCTTCGCACCGCCCGGGTATATGCCGGTTCATCGTGATGAGGGGATCCGCGACGGGCAGAACATGGAGGCGTTGGCGAAACTAAAGCCTGTATTTGAAAGGCCGCTGGGCACAGTGACTGCCGGTAATAGCTCCCAGATTACCGATGGTGCAGCCATGTTGCTGCTGACCCACCGCGAGAAGGCGGCAGCAGAGGGATGGCCGATTCTGGGTTATCTCTATGACTGGGCATACTCAGGGTGTGATCCGGCACGCATGGGGCTGGGACCGGTTTTTTCATCGCATGCGCTGCTTTCACGTTACGGCCTGTCGGCAAAAGAGCTGGCGCGTGTGGAGATCAATGAGGCATTTGCCGCGCAGGTACTGGCATGCCTGAAGGCTATGGATTCCAGGCGGTTTGCCACTGATAAGCTGGGTGCCAAAGCCGCTATGGGAGCACCGGATATGGATCGCCTGAATGTCCATGGCGGTGCGGTTGCTCTGGGCCATCCGGTGGGTATGACCGGTGCCAGGCTGGTGCTGACACTGCTCAGGCAGTTAAAGCATGATACAGGTGGAGGACTCGGTCTGGCGACCCTCTGTATTGGCGGCGGCCAGGGTGGCGCGATTCTGCTTGGGAGTGAACCATGGAAGTCGTAACACTGAAGCAGAGAGATAGTATTGCACGGCTGCAGCTGTCGCGCAGCGATAAGTCCGTCAATGTGTTGGATGAGGCCTGCATGCGGCAACTTGAGGCGCATCTGGATGCTCTGGAGAAGGATACGCCGCAGCTTCTGGTGATTGAGAGCGGCATGCCCGGCTGCTTCATCGCGGGTGCGGATCTGGGCATTATTCAGGAAGTCGGGGAAGCGGCGGAGGCAACACGACTGGCAGAGCGCGGACAGGCCCTCTGCCGCCGCATCGAATTGCTGCCGTGTCCATCGATTGCCGTGGTGCATGGGGCATGTATGGGCGGTGGCCTGGAGCTGGCACTGGCATGTGATCATATGATTGCGGTCAAGGATGCCAAAACAAAACTGGCCCTGCCGGAGGTCAAGATCGGCATTCATCCCGGCTTTGGCGGCTGTGTGCGCCTGCCCAAGCGGGTTGGCTGGCCGAAAGCGGTCGAGATGATCCTGAGCGGCCGTGCTGTGGATGCAAAAAGAGCGCACAGGATCGGGCTTGCCGGACTCTCCTGTCATCCCGAGCAGGTGGATGATGCCATTGAACATCTCTCGGGACAGGGAAAGAGAAGTGATGGTGGCGTAAGGCCGTGGTGGTTCCATATCTGGCCGGTTCGAAAGTTCTTTTTCCACAAGGTGCGCGAGAAGGCGCTGGCACGCTTCAGGCATCTGGATATCGAAGAGGCCTATCCGGCAGTTCCGGCGGCGGTTGATCTTCTGGAAGATATTTTCGGCATGAGCGATGGACTTGCCTATGCCCGTGAGGCCGAATCACTGGGGGCTCTTGCGATCACACCGACATGCAAGAACCTGATTCGGGTTTTCTTTCTGGGTGAGGCACTGAAAAAACAGGAGATGGTGAAAAAGGGCAAAGATGCGGCATCTGCCTTAACCCATACAGCGGTCTATGGTGCCGGTGTTATGGGTAGCGGTATCAGTTGGGTTGCAGCCGGAAAGGGAGAGGTCGATCTGCATGACATTACCGGCGATGCGCTAAGCCATGGCATGAAGTCATTGGCCAAACTGGCCAGACGCGACCCGGCAAGGCTTCAGCGTATTCGTCCCGCGCTGGACAGAAGCGGACTCTCTTTTTCAGACGTGGTGATCGAAGCGGTGCTGGAGGATCTGGAGATTAAAAAGAAATTGTGGGCTGAGGTTGAGAAGCATGTTTCAACGAAGGCGTTGCTGCTGACCAACACATCCTCGCTTTCTGTGACGGACCAGCAGGCAGGGCTGAAGCATCCGGGACGGCTTGCAGGTCTCCACTTCTTCAATCCGGCACCGAAGATGCCGCTGGTTGAAGTGGTGGCAGGCGCCAAAAGTACGAAGAGAACGGTGCAAACCGTAGCGGCGCTGGCGGCAAGCTGGGGCAAGTTTCCGGTTGTGGTTGCAGACAAGCCCGGTTTTCTCGTTAATCGCTGCCTGATGCCGTTTATGAGTGCGGCCCTGAAACTTTTTCAGCAGGGCCAGAAACCCGGGCATATTGATGGCGCACTGAAAAACTTCGGCATGCCGATGGGGGCCATCGAACTGGCGGACCGGGTCGGCCTGGATATCTGCCATCATGTGGGGAGACACCTTTCCGAGTCATATGGTGAACGGATGAGTATGCCCCGGTGGTTTGAGCAGATGGTTGCCGATGGCGTGCTGGGCCTGAAATCCGGCAGGGGCTTCTATCTCTACGAGGGGCAGAAGCGCAAGGGAACCAATCCGGATATTGCCCACTATCTGAAAGTTGAGCCGGAGCATGAGAAGGAGTTTGATGCCAACTTTGCGGATAGTGGCGATGTCATGACAGATAAGGCGATTGTGGATGCTTGTCTTGTGCCGATGCTGGTTGAGGCGCTTGCATCGCTATCCGAAGGGGTGGTTGAAGATGCGGAACATCTGGATGCGGCCATGGTCTATGGCATTGGCTTTCCGCCATTCAGGGGGGGGCTGCTGCACTATTTCTCCACAATTGAGAAAGAGGTCTTAAGCGAAACGATCGCCGCTTTGGGGATGGCGTTGCCGGCAAATCTGGAGGTGCTTTATGAGTGATGTACAAAACTGTCCGGGGCTTGAGCAGGTGGCACGGGCAGATTGCCTCTCTGATCTGCTGTTTCACTCTCCTACATTATGGCTGGAGCGTCCGGCGCTGCGGAAAAGGATGCCAGATGGAAACTGGCAGGGGTTGAACCGTATCACGGTACAGCAGCGAGTGCTGCGGTTGGCGGCCTGGCTGGAAGCCGAAGGTGTGAAGCCGGGTGACCGGATCGGGGTTCTGGGGCACAACAGCATCGAATGGTTTATATCCGATTTTGCCATATTGCGGCTGGGCGCAGTTACAGTACCGGCCTATTTTACTGATCCACCGGAGTCGGTGGCGTATGTATTTAACGATGCCGAGTGCGGGGTCGTGCTGGTTGAGGCGGGTGAGCAACAGGAGAAACTGGCAGGGCTTGATGTCAGGGTCATTCCGTTTTCCGGAAATGGCGAGAGTGTTGATTCGATCTCGCGGGATGAGCGTTGGGATGCAGGCCCGACTGTTGCAACGCCTGAGCGCGATAGCCTGGCCACTCTGATCTACACATCCGGTACAACAGGCAACCCGAAGGGGGTGATGCTGTCGCACGGCAATCTTCTTGCAGATGTGGCGGCAGGCCTGGGCGGTGTGTCCATTTTCCCGGAGGATACCTTTCTCTCTTTTCTTCCCGCTTCGCATGCGTTTGAGCGGACTGTAGGCCACTTTCTGGCTGTAGCCTGTGGCGCGGAAATTGCCTATGCCGAGGATGTCAGCACGCTGATGCGGGATATGCCGGAGGTGAAGCCCACGGTGATGATCTCTGTACCCCGGCTCTACGAGAAGATTTATGCCGGTGTGCATGCCAAGATGGAGGCATCGGCAGTCAAAAAGCTTCTGTTCGACAAGGCGCAGGCTCTGGGCATGGAGCGTTTTACACTCAGGCAGAAGGGGAGTGATCTGGCCGGTGTGAAGGCTTTTCTTTGGGCGGTTCTGGATCATCTGGTGAATGCCAAACTGCGCGAAAAGATGGGCGGCAACCTTCGTCTGTTTGTCTCCGGCGGTGCAGCGCTTAGTCCGGCCATCGCCCGCTTTCTGCTGGCTGCAGATATCACAGTGCTGCCCGGTTACGGGCTGACGGAGACCTCACCCGTTCTGTCTGTCAATACATTTGAGCGTATCAAACCGGAAACAGTAGGCAAACCCCTGCCGGGTGTTGAGATCAAACAGACCGGGGATGGCGAGTTGCTGGTAAGAGGCCGGATGGTGATGCAGGGCTATTGGAACAGGCCGGATGCCACCAGAGAGGTATTGGGTGATGATGGCTGGTTGCACACGGGCGATATTGTCGAGATTGATGATGAAGGCTTCATAAAAATTGTCGATCGCAAGAAGGAGATTATGGTGCTGAGCAACGGGGAGAATATCCCGCCTGCCATTATCGAGCAGCATCTGACACAGGATCCGGCTATTCTCCAGTCACTGGTGATTGCCGAGAACCGCCCCTATGTGGCGGCACTGGTTGTGCCGGATATGGACGGGCTGGCACTGGCATGGAAAAAGGATCATGGCAGCGCCCTGCCCGATGACTGGAAAAGCAATGCTGTGCTACATCGCTGGATGCTGGAGCGGATGTGTCTGGATGAGCATGATCTGCCCAGCTATATGCAGGTGAAGCGCTTTGCCTTTGTCGATGAGGAGTGGACGCAGGCCAATGGCATGCTAACGCCGACACTGAAAGTGAAACGCCGGATGATTTCACAGCTTTATGTCGCAAAAATCGAAGCACTTTATGATGACGAGGATGTTTAGCCCGAAATCCTGACCGGCATGTGGCGGTTGCCGTATGCCCCCTCATAGTGACCAAACCTGCCGGCAATTGCAGTGCCGCATGTTGTACAGCTGCCTTCATCCGAGAGATGGAAGCTGAGAATTTCATACCAGTCGCGCACAATCAGTGGCGCATCGCATGATGGGCAATGGGTGGTACCGCCGGATCTGTCATGCACATTGCCGGTATAGACATAATTCAGGCCTGCATTCATCGCAATTTCCCTTGCGCGGGTCAAAGTCTCCGGCGGCGTGGGCGGAACATCCAGCATTTTCCAGTCCGGATGAAAGGCGGAGAAGTGGAGAGGAACGTCCGGCCCCAATTCATTCATGATCCATTGGCTTAAGCCCTGAAGCTCTTCATCCGAATCATTGTGATCCGGGATCAGCAGCGTGGTGATCTCTGTCCATACATCAGTTTCGTGTTTCAGATAGGTCAGCGTATCAAGGACAGGTTGCAGCTGTCCTGCACACAGTTTGTGGTAGAATTCTTCCGTGAATGCCTTCAGATCCACATTCGCCGCATCCATATGTGAAAAAAACTCTTTGCGTGCCTCTTCATGGATATATCCGGCGGTAACGGCAACGGTTTGAATGCCCAGTTCGTGACATGCAATGGCAGCATCAACAGCGTATTCAAGAAAGATAACCGGATCGTTATAGGTGAATGAGACCGATCTGCAGTCATTGGCCTTGGCAGTCTGTGCAATCATTTCCGGTGTGGCTGCATCACAGAGCCGGTCAAATTCGCGTGACTTGCTGATATCCCAGTTCTGGCAGAATTTACAGGCCAGATTGCAACCGGCTGTGCCGAATGAGAAAACCTTGGAGCCGGGATAGAAGTGGTTTAAAGGTTTTTTCTCTATAGGGTCAATACAGAAGCCGGATGAACGCCCATAAGTGGTCAGTACAATCTGCTTATTCTCACGCTTCCGCACAAAGCAGAGCCCACGTTGCCCATCATGCAGTTTGCAGTCGCGGGGGCAGACATCGCACTGGATGCGGCCATCATCCAGTTTGTGCCAGTATCTGCCGGGAAAGTGTTCATTTGGCATGGCTACTCCGAAAATTTTTTGACCCTATACCGGCAGAGTAGCACATCATCGCTCCAGAAGGAGGGTGAAAGGCCAGTTTTCTGTTTCAGGTGTGCCATAAAAAGCTCAGGCGTTGGCAACTGTTCCCATACCTGCGGCAGAAACGTAGCCCTGTGTTCGCCATACCTGAACACTACGCCATCGATCCCGGGAACAAGCTGGGCCAGGGCGTCTGCTTCACTTTTGACGTCCATTTTCTGCAATGGCGTGAGCAGAGAAACCTCAATGCGTACCTTGATAAGCTCTTCGGCCGTCAGCGGGGGGAAACGCGGGTCGTGTAAGGCGGCGTTGACCGCATTGGCGTGGAGATCCTCCAACAGGGGCCGGTGCGCTTCAAGTGAGCCGATACAGCCGCGCAGATTGCCGTTCAGCTTCAGCGTGACAAAACAGGCGCCTTTCTCCTGCAGCCAGTCGGCTCCGAGCGGCATGAAGCCGTTCAGGGACAGCCCCAGGGCCTCGGATATGGCGGACCTGGCAAGGGTTAACAGGATGTGGCTGCTGTCTTCAGACATCAATTGTTCTCGGTAAAGGCGAATGCGCCGTAGCCGACAACCTGATTATGGGGGCCTGCAGTATCGCCTGAGTTACGCAGGTCGATGAGTTCAGCGGTAAGCAGATGCTTGTTCGTGCAGGCCAGCAGTCCGTTAATGGGTGTGGCACCACAGGCCTGTTCATGGGTAATGACAGGCTCCATCTTCAGGATGCACGCTGCGGTGTCGGCATCGATTTTCCGGGCTGTTTCATAGGGGTAAAAATGGGAAAGATCGGAGCTGATGATGATAGCCGTCTCTTCTCCGCCCCAGAGCCGGTCCAGCACCTCGGCAACCAATTCGGGACGCGCCTGCCCGACAACGAGAGGCAGTAGTGTGAAGTTGCCCAGTCTGTGCTGCAGGAAGGGGAGATGCACTTCGAGGGAGTGTTCAAGTGCATGGCAACTGCTATCACTGCAGACCTGACCCATATCCTGAATGCTCTGCATAGCATCCCGGTCCAGCTGGATGATGCCCAGAGGTGTTTCAAATGCATCGGCCTCCGGCAGCGCAAGTCCGGATAGCAGAACATGGTGGGCAGGCCCCAACAAAATGATACGTCTGACCCTGTCGGCATCCAGAAGAGCGTAAGCACAGGCAGCGGTAGGGCCTGAGTAGATATATCCGGCATGCGGGGCAATTAGCGCCTTGGGGGATTTGCCATGTCCGTTTTCACCGACTTCACACAGCATCTCATCAATGTTGTGTGCCAAAACATCAGGGTTGTCCGGATAGAAGCTGCCGGCAACTGCGGGCGGGCGTACTTTCATGGCTCTCTACTGCTCCGTTGTTGTGATGTTTATGCATCAGAAGTGTAGACCAGTCGAAAGCAGGGTGGAGGAGTTATCTTTTATCTGTACCCTTTTTTTCTTCGGGGTGGTGCAGTCTGTATTCGTGAATACCGAACCAGGCGAGCAGCGCAAAGACAGCGACAACGCCAATCACCACCAGCAGGCCGATAAAACCGTAGTGTTCGAGTATCTCCATGGCGGCAATGCCCAGAAAATGACCTGCGGCATAAACAACAAGGGCCCAGGTGATGCAGTTGACGATCTGTAGCAGGAAAAAACGCCAGAATTCAATGCTGGAACAGCCAAACATGATGGCGGCAACGAGTCTTGTGCCATAGAGATACTGAAACATAAAGATCGACCAGTGTGCATAGTGATCGAGCACCTTGTTGGCCTTGGAGTGGTGGGTGCGCAGGAATTCAAATGAGTTGATAATCTGCATGCCGCGCCAGCGGCCAATGGCAAAAAAGAAGATATGCCCGATAAATGCACCGACTGCGGCGACTGCAATCACTTTCCAGGGTTCAAGGATTCCCGAGGCCGCCAGTGCCGCTGCTGCAACAAATACAGCCTCGCCTTCAGCAAAGGTGCCTGCAAAGAGTGCCCAGTAGCCGTACTGCTCGATGATCTGTTGCGCCCATTCCATGCGGAAAATTTACCACAGAGAGGAGAGGGAACACAGAGAGAAGCGTTTTTTAGGGGGTTACAGGCGGACAGGGATATTGCGGCCGGCCAGATAGGTCTTGGCTTCAGCAATGGTGAATTCACCAAAATGGAAGATGGAGGCTGCAAGCACCGCGTCCGCCTTGCCGTCAGTCAGCCCTTCAGCCATATGCTCGAGATTGCCAACGCCACCGGAGGCGATTACGTTGGCAGGAACCGCCTCTGCAACCGCGCGGGTCAGCGGAATATCATACCCCTCCTTGGTACCATCGCAGTCCATGCTGGTCAGCAGAATCTCTCCGGCACCATAGTCTGACATGCGTTTGGCCCAGTCGATTGCGTTAATCCCTGTCTCTTTGCGACCACCATGGGTAAAACACTCCCAGTGATCACCCGTTCGTTTCGCATCAACTGCGACCACAATGGTGGAAGATCCAAAGCGTTCAGCAGCCTCCTTGACAAACTCCGGATTAAAGATGGCTGCAGTATTGATCGACACCTTGTCGGCGCCTGCCTGCAGCAGATTCTCAATATCGGCAATCTCCTTGACACCGCCGCCGACCGTCAGCGGCATGAATACATGTTCGGCCACATCGGTAACCATGTGGTAGAGGGTGTCGCGGCTCTCGTGTGAAGCGCGGATATCAAGGAAGCAGAGTTCATCGGCCCCCTGTTCGTCGTATTTAATGGCAGCCTCTACGGGGTCACCGGCATCAATAATATCGACAAACTGCACGCCTTTAACAACACGGCCATGCGCTACATCCAGACAGGGAATGATTCTCTTGGATAGCATTAGAACAAACCACAAAGGCACAAAGGCACAAGGTTTCCGGCCTTTTTCTGCCTATATCCTTTGTATCGTTGTGTCTTTATGGTGAAATCTGTATTCATTTCAGCAACTCCACAGCTCTGGCAAAATCAAGAGAGCCCTCATAGATGGCACGGCCGGTGATGGCGCCGCAGATGCCGCTCTCTATGTGCCTGGCACATGCCATGACATCATCCATGCCGGAGACGCCGCCGGAGACAATGACCGGAATCGATACCGACCTGGCGAGACTGACCGTCTCCTCAATATTCGGGCCGGTCATCATGCCATCGCGGGCAATGTCGGTATAGATAATGGCTGCCACGCCATCATCCTCAAACTTTCTGGCCAGATCCGTAGCTGAAATATCGGTGACATCATCCCAGCCATGAACGGCGACCATGCCGCCTTTGGCATCAATGCCGACGCAAACCTGACCCGGAAATGCACGGCATGCTTCTGAAACCAGCGCGGGATTGGAAACGGCAATGGAGCCAAGAATGACACGGTCAATACCAAGGTTCAGCATGCCCTCAATCATGGAGAGGTCACGCAGGCCGCCACCAAGCTGGACAGGGATGGTCAGGCGTTCGCAAATGGCGGCAATGGCGGCGCGATTGGCAGGTTTTCCGGCAAACGCGCCATCCAGATCAACCACATGCAATCGTGTTGCTCCCTGTGATTGCCATTTTTGGGCCATGACGGCGGGATCATCACCATAGTCGGTGGCATCATCCATGCGTCCCTGTTTGAGCCGCACACAGTGGCCTCCTTTCAGGTCAATGGCCGGGATAAGTTCAAATGGATGATTTACGGATTCCACTTCAGGAATGCCTCCAGCATTGCCAGCCCTGCGCGCTGGCTTTTTTCCGGGTGAAACTGCACACCGATCATGTTGTCGTGGCCAATGGCGGATGCGAACGGGAATTCGCCATAAGAGCAGACTCCCAGCATCTGTTCCGGGTTTTCAGGCGCACAGTAGTAGGAGTGTACATAATAGACCTGCTGCTTCATCAGCGGTTTAAGAACAGGGTGAACCTCTTTCCGGGATGAGAATACAATATCATTCCAGCCCATGTGCGGAATTTTAAAGCCGCGTTCAGGATGTGATTCAGGAAAGGGTTTTACAGTTCCCCGAATCAGATTGAGGCCGGGATAGAGGCCGAACTCTCTTGAGGATGTCAGCATCACCTGCATGCCAAGGCAGATACCCAGATAGGGCATGCCTTCTGCACACTTCTCCTTGATGGCCTCGCCAAGTCCTGACTCTTTCAGGGCGGCGGCGCAGTCACGAAAGGCGCCTACGCCGGGAAGAACAATACGGGAAGTATCGTTTAGCTCTTCCGGCGTTTTAACCAGCCGGACTTTTCCGCCGACATGTTCCAGTGCCTTGGCGATGGAGTGCATGTTGCCCATGCCATAATTAATTAAACCGATCATAGTTGAATACTTACCATGAAGTCACAGAGACACAAAGAAAATCTAAACAGAAACTTTGTGCCTTCGTGTCTTTGTGGTTACAAAGCTCCTTTTGTCGAAGGTATGCCACGGACACGCGGGTCAGACTCCACGGCCATGCGCAAAGCGCGGCCAAATGCCTTGAAGACAGTTTCGATGATGTGGTGGTTGTTGTTACCACGGATGGCATCGATATGCAGTGTGATGCGGCCATGATTGCTTATTGCCTGGAAAAACTCCTTGAACAGCTCCACATCAAAGCCGCCCACACTCTCCTTCGGAAAGTTGACATGGTACTCAAGCCCCGGCCGCCCGGAGAGATCAAGCACCACGCGGGAGAGCGCTTCATCCAGCGGAATATAGGCATGACCATAACGGACAAGACCGGCCTTGTTTCCCACGGCCTCGCGCAACGCTTCGCCAAGGCAGATGCCGATATCTTCCACCGTGTGGTGTGCGTCAATCTCCAGATCTCCCCTGGCATCAATGTTCAGGTCAATCAGGCCGTGGCGGGAGATCTGTTCCAGCATGTGATCCAGAAAAGGGATGCCGGAAGAGAGTTCCGACTTGCCTGTACCGTCCAGATCAAGGGATAACCTGATCGAGGTCTCCCTGGTTGTTCGTTCAATGCTTGCTGTTCTGTTATTCTCTGAACTCATGTCGCCATCTCCTTCAGTGCGGCCAATAGTGCACTGTTCTCTTCCCTGCTGCCAATCGTGATTCGCAGGCACTCTTTCAATAGCCCGCCCTGACTGTTCAGGTTTTTAATCAGGATGCCCTGCTGTTTCAGCTGTTCGAAAATTTTATCGGCATTGCTGGTACGAAGCAGCAGGAAGTTGGTTTGTGACGGGAACACCTCAATCGCATCCATTGCCATCAGCGCCGCGGTGATCCGGTTGCGTTCGAAACAGATATCTTTTGCCTGCTTTTCAAACAGTTCAAAGTGATCAAGCAGGAAGTCCGCACTTGCCTGGGTCAGGCCGTTGATATTGTAGGGAAGTCGAACCTTGTTCAGTTCTTTGATGGTATTGGCATCACCGAGCAGGTAGCCCAGCCGCAGGCCTGCCCAGCCCAGCTTGGAATAGGTTCTTAAAATCAGCACATTCGGTGCAATCAGATCGGTGTGCGTTCTTTCTGCAAACGGCAGATAGGCCTCGTCGATAATCAGCAGGCCACGGAAGTTGTTTGCGATCTGTTTGATGGTGGATTCTGACCACATGTTTCCGGTCGGGTTGTTCGGGCAGGCCAGGAAAGCGATCGATGCCTTCTCTCTGGCGCACAACTGCAGAAACTTCCCGGCATCCAGTGAAAAGTCATGCTCCAGCGGCACGGTGGAAACAGGTCTTTTCAACCAGCGTGAGACCAGGTCATACATGACAAATGTCGGTGCAGGCGAGACACATGCACCGGCATCTGCAGCCATCAGCAGCATCTGGATAATTTCATCCGAGCCATTGCCAAGCAGTACCTGATCGGCATTGAGGTTGTCTCTGGCAGCAATCTTTGTACGTAAACCGTGCATATCGGCATCCGGATAGCGGTTCAGCTCAACCTCAGCCAGCCTCTCCAGCCATGATGGCTTCAGCTCATCCGGCAGCGGGAACGGGTTTTCCATGGCGTCGAGCTTGATCATGCCGGAGGAGTCCGGAACATGATAGGCGCCCAGGGTCTTGATATCTTTACGGATCATTTAACAAGCCCGCGCGAGAGCATCCTGCCTCGCGCTTAATAGCACTTCACAAGAGTGCGGTCTTGTTGCGCTTACGGGCTCCCGCTGTTTGCCTGCCCTGTATCCATGCAGGGATATAGAAGGGGTTCTTTTTAACTGCCTATGCTTCATGACGCATGATCTTTAAGGCGAAGCTCAATGGTCAGTGCGTGCGCCTGCAGCCCTTCCCGGTGGGCAAGGTGGGCTGCCACCGGGCCAATGGCGCGAACACCGTCTTTGCCGGCACGAATGACGCTGCTCCTTTTCTGGAAGTCATAGACGCCCAGTGGTGAGGAGAAACGGGCAGTGCGGTTGGTTGGCAACACGTGGTTTGGCCCGGCGATATAATCCCCCAGCGCTTCGGGCACAAAATGGCCCAGAAAGATTGCGCCGGCATGCTTGATCATCGGCAGGATGGCATCCGGATCATCCATGGCCAGTTCCAGATGTTCCGGTGCAATGATGTTGACGGTATCCGCTGCCTCTTCAAGGCTCTGAACGTAAATTAATGCGCCATGTGTTTCAACAGATGTACGGGCAATCCTGGCACGCGGCAGTGTTTCAAGATGCTTTTCCACTGCCTGTTCAACTGCATCAAGCAGTGTCGCATCGGTGGAAATGAGAATGGATTGTGCCGCCTCATCATGTTCGGCCTGCGATAGAAAGTCCGCCGCCAGCCATTCGGGGTGCCCGCCATCGGCAACAATGGCGATTTCAGATGGGCCGGCAATCATGTCGATACCGCAGGTGCCGAATACCTGCCGTTTGGCTGCGGCAACAAATTTATTGCCCGGCCCGACAATCTTGTCCACCGCCGGAATAGTCTCCGTGCCATAGGCCAGTGCTGCCACAGCCTGTGCGCCACCGACGGCGAATACCCGCTGCACGCCGCTGGCATAGGCGGCAGCCAGTACCAGATCATTCAACTCACCTTCCGGAGTAGGTACCACCATAACAATCTCTTTCACACCGGCCACATGCGCCGGAACCGCATTCATCAATACGGAAGAGGGGTAGGCGGCCTTGCCGCCGGGCACATAGAGACCAACGCGATCCAGCGGCGTGATACGCTGGCCCAGCGTCAGTCCCGCTGCATCGGTATAATCCCAGTCTTCCTGTTTCTGGTGTTCGTGGTAGGCGCGGATACGCTCAACGGCCAGTTTCAGCCCTTCACGATCCGCATCCGAGACCGAGTTCCATGCCGCCTGTATCTGCTCTGCACCGATTTCAAGTGTTGCAGGCGTGCACTTCCAGCCATCAAATCGGGATGTATATTCGCAAAGTGCGGCATTGCCACGCTGTTTCACATCCCTGAGAATGTCAGCAACCAGCTTTTGTACATCATCGCCAGTATCGGTTTCACGCGAAAGCAGTGCATCCAGTTGTGTACGATAATCAGCTTGTGTTGAATCCAGGCGTAAAATAGTCATCACAACTCCCTAGGCATTGGTTTTGGCCGCGCTGTTCAGCGCAACTGCCTCGCGCAGCTTCTCTATCATCGGTTGAATGAGCGGTTTGCGGGTGGCAAAGCTGGCCGGATTCACAATCAGGCGGCTGGAAATGTCATACAGCGTGGTCTCTTCAACCAGTCCATTGGCCCTGAGCGTGCCGCCAGTCTCAACCACATCAACAATACGCTCGGCCATGCCGACCAGTGGCGCAAGTTCCATGGAGCCATAGAGGTGAATGATCTCGGCCTGAACGCCCTGCTTGAGGAAATACTGTTCAGCCAGATAGTCATATTTGGTGGCAACCCTGATGCGGCTTCCCTGTTTGGGAGCTCCCTTCTCAATCAGCGCCTTCGGCCCGCAAACACAGAGGCGGCAGACACCTATTTTCAGGTCAAGCGGCTCATAAACATGTGGTCTGTACTCAAGAAGAATATCACGTCCGACAATGCCGATATCGGCCGCACCCTGCTCGACATAGGTACATACATCTGCCGCACGGATAATGAGAAAACGGACTCCCCGGGGGCCATCCACCATCAGTTTACGGGTGGTTTTGACATCTTCGGCCGGGATCAGCCCTGCATGCTTTAGAAGCGGCAGGGTATCATCCAGGATTCTGCCCTTGGAGAGTGCAATGGTTAGCGGTCTGTCAGTCGTCGCTGTATCAGGCATAAAGGGGAATGGCTCCTGTTATCAAGTGTTCACTGGCGCTCTGGCGCTCGATATCCGCACCCAGCTTCATCAGCTTTTCCTCGATGCGCTCGTAGCCGCGGTCAATGTGATAGACACGGGAAATCCTTGTCTCCCCTTCAGCAGCAAGACCGGCCAGCACAAGACTGGCGGATGCGCGAAGGTCAGTCGCCATCACCGGAGCGCCGGATAGTTTGGGCACGCCTTTGACAATGGCGGTATGACCATCAAGCTGGATATCGGCACCCATACGAACCAGTTCCTGTACATGCATGAAACGGTTCTCGAAGATGGTTTCGCTGATGGTGCTGGTGTCGTCAGCGACAGACATCATGGCCATAAACTGTGCCTGCAGGTCGGTCGGGAAGCCCGGATGAGGCATTGTGTGAATGTTCACGGATTTCAGCCTTTCATCAACTCTACAGCGAATCCACTCTTCACCTGTCTCTATAGTGGCACCGGCATCGGTTGCGCGGGCAAGAAATGCTTCAAGCGCCTTGGCATCGGATCGGGTGACGGTCACGTCACCGCCGGTAATCATGGCTGCGGCCAGATAGGTGGCAACCTCAATACGATCCGGGATGGCGGTGATGTCGCCGCTATTGATGGATGAGACGCCGCGAATGGTAATGAGGTTGGTGCCGTCCCCCTTAATATCGGCGCCGAGGTCACGCAGGGAGTCAGCCAGGTTGACCACTTCAGGCTCACGAGCTGCATTTTCAAGCATGGTCTCGCCATCGGCCAGCACGGCGGCCATCATCAGGTTTTCGGTACCGGTTACCGTCACCTGATCAAACACAATGGTTGCTCCCTTCAGCCCGTTTGGAGCCTTTGCCTCAACATAGCCGTGCTCTACATTGATCGTTGCTCCCATGGCTTCAAGCCCCTTCAGGTGCATATCGATCGGGCGTGCGCCGATGGCGCAGCCGCCCGGCAGGCTTACTTTCGCCCTGCCAAAACGGGCCAGCAGCGGACCGAGTACAAGGGCAGAGGCACGCATCGTTTTTACCAGTTCATAGGGGGCTTCGGGTTTGTCTGCCGGTGTGGTATCGATATGGATACAGGACTGGTCATCAAAGGTGACCTCTGCGCCCTGATAGGAGATCAGCGTCATCATGGTGGTGATATCTTTCAGGTGCGGAATGCGGTGATAGACCACCGGACCTTCCACAAGAATGGAGGCAGCCAGAAGCGGAAGCGCTGCATTTTTTGCACCACTGGCCTCAATAGTCCCGGACAAGGGTATCCCACCCCGAATAATGATGTTATCCATTGAATATCCGCCACATAATGAACTGCGCACGCTACCTGCTGTGGCCTTTGTGAACAATCCGAATCTTGTGATTTTGTTCATTTGTCTCGGCAGGCTGCTAACGGGGAATCCAAAAAAAGAACTGCTTCTCTCTGCCTTTCCCTGCCGTAGATTTCCAGGGGGCATGTCTTTGTCTTTTAGGGAAGTGCTGATTTATTCGGCAAGCCAGTCAACTTTCGGTGTTTTTGGGAAACATCCGCAAGGCATTCTGTAAAACAGGCCGAGTGATCGCATTCTTCGTGAAAGTTTGACGCCTGGCCATGGGGGCACCCCTGTCAATTGGAATGATCCGGCTATCTCATCAACCCGGAAACAGATCGGCACCTCCTTAACGAGAGTCTCATATTCCGTCGCTGTGACCGATTGTTTTTTGCAGTAGATTTGTTTTCAGCACCCTCCTAGCCTGCTGCGATGGCAAAAAAGACGGATGTTTCCTCCCATACACCAATGATGCAGCAGTATCTCTCAATCAAGGGGGAGTATGCCGATTGTCTGCTCTTCTATCGCATGGGCGATTTCTATGAGATGTTTTTTGATGATGCCGTCGAAGCGTCAAATATTCTTGATATTGCACTGACCAAGCGTGGAAAATCTAACGGTGATGACATTCCGATGGCCGGCGTACCCTGGCATCAGGCGGATAACTATCTTGCAAAGCTGGTAGCTGCCGGCAAACGGGTGGCGATCTGCGAACAGATGGAGGCCCCGGATGGAAAGAAGGGGCCGGTCCGTCGCGAGGTGGTGCGTGTTGTAACACCGGGAACAATCACTGAATCTGAACTTCTCAAGCAGGAAAGCAGTGCGCCGCTTGTTGCACTTTACCGGCAGGGGGAGAACTGGGGCATGGCATCGCTTGATCTTGCTTCCGGGCAGTGGAAGCTGTTCGAGGGGATGGGAAAGGCGCAGCTTGAAGAGCGCCTCGATGTGCTGAATCCTGCCGAACTGCTTCTGCATTCCAGGCAGGAGATTGAAGTGATGTGTGGCGTCTATCATCCGGGAGACTGGTGTTTCACCGCTGATGTCGCCCGTGAACAGCTGCAACATCATTATGGCGTAAAGGATTGGCAGTCCCTGAATCTCGAAGGGCATGCCACTGTAGCCGCAGCGGTTGCCGCCGTGCTTGTCTATCTCGACCAGACCCAGAAATGCCGGCTTGAACATCTGGCGCTGCCTGTCTTTTTTGAAACATCACAGGGCATGCGCATTGATGCCCGTTCACGAAGAAACCTGGAGCTCTATTGTTCACTGGCCGGCGATGCGAAGGCCGGCCTTATTCATACACTGGATCATACGGTAACACCTATGGGGGCCAGGCTGCTGCGGGAGTGGATTAATCATCCCGTTACAGATATTGCTGTGATTTCAGCGCGCCAGGATGCTGTGGAGAGTCTTTATGATGACCGGGAAACATCTGCAGTCATCCGGGCCGGGCTAAAACATATCCGTGATATGGAACGGATGCTGACCCGTATTGTGCTGAACCGTGCGGCACCACGGGATTACCGGGGTCTGGCGGAGAGCATCAATGCACTTCCCGGCCTCTCTGCCGCACTGGGTGACAGGAGCGGACTTTTCTCGGATATCAAACCCTCCCTTAGCGGTCTGGAATCATTGGCAGAGCATCTGGATGCTGCGATAGTGGAAGCGCCGCCGGCCCTGTTTCGTGACGGGGGTGTCATCAAGGAGGGTTTTGATGCCGAGCTTGATCGCCTGCGTGGACTGGCAAAAGATGCGGGAGAGTGGCTGAAGGATTACGAATCGAAAGAACGACAGCGAACAGGCCTTGCCAACCTGCGTGTGAAATATAACAAGGTGTTCGGCTACTTTATCGAGATTTCAAAAGCACAGGCTGCCGCTGCGCCGCCGGAGTATATCAGAAAACAGACGCTGGTGAATGCCGAGCGTTTTATTACCGATGAACTGCATCGGTTTGAATCAGAGATTCTCGGAGCCAAAGATGCGGCCATGGCACGGGAAGATGCATTGATTGAATCGCTTCGTCAGAACATATCTGCACAGGCGGCAGCGATTCAGGCTGCAGCACGGGCCGTGGCAACACTGGATCTGCTCTGCTGTTTTGCCCATATCGCCAGTGAGTATCACTATGTTCGTCCGGAGGTGCATGCAGGAAGCGCCCTGAAGATTGAAGGCGGGCGACATCCGGTGGTTGAGCGCTGCCTGCATGATGATCCCTTTGTCGCCAATGATACGGAAATGGATATGAAGAGACGCCGCTTCATGTTGCTGACCGGACCGAACATGGGAGGAAAATCGACCTACATGCGTCAGGTTGCCTGGATTGTATGGTTGGCGCATACGGGCTGTTTTGTTCCGGCTGACTCTGCCCGTATTCCCCTGACCAGGCGGTTGTTTACCCGTGTCGGCGCAGGCGATGAGCTGGCATCGGGGCGCTCCACATTTATGGTGGAGATGATGGAGACCGCAGCGATCCTGAATCAGCTGGAGTCGCGTTCGCTGGTGATTGTCGATGAGATTGGCCGTGGAACCAGCACATGGGACGGACTGGCAATTGCATGGGCGGTGGCCGAAAAGCTGATTGAGGCCAGGGATGTGTTGACGCTGTTTGCCACCCATTATCATGAGCTGACCGAGCTGCCGGATGATTTTGATGCAGCATTCAATGCATCGGTCACCGTTCGTGAATGGAACGGGCAGGTCATCTTTATGCACAAGGTGGTGGAGGATGCGGCGGATCGCTCCTACGGGGTTTCTGTGGCGCAACTGGCAGGGCTTCCGCCGGATGTGGTGCGGCGTGCGCGTGAACACCTCTTCAGGCTTGAGCATGAATCCGAGCTGCATGCGGAAACCGGACATGCGCAGCTGGGGCTGTTTGCAGAGGCCGAGCGCCGCAGGCAGGATGAGGAGAACGCCCGCCTTCTCCGGCTGGCGGATGAGATCGGCATGATCAATCTTGATGAGTTGCGGCCGCTGGATGCGCTGAATCTGCTGGATCGTCTGAAACGCATGGCTATGGGCGAAGTCGATGGATGACAGCAAGCTGAAGCTTGCTGCGCTCTATGAGCAGGTGGAGGCGATGTTCCATCAGGGTGCCGGTGGCAGTGCGCTGATGCAGCATATGTGTGCCGGTGTCGATCAACTGCTGGTCGAGCTGTGGCAGCAGTGTGCGCCGTATGCAGCAGAGCAGGTTGATCTGGTTGCCGTTGGCGGCTACGGGCGTGGCGAGCTGGCGCCGCAGTCGGACTGGGATATATGGTTTCTGGTTCCTGATCAGCTTTCATCAGAGCTTGAAGCGGAGATTCAGACATTTCTTTATGCCCTGTGGGACCTGAATGTAAAACTTGGGCATGCCGTACGCTCTGTCAAAGAGACGATGAGCCATCTGAAAGAGGATTGGGATTCGGCAACCGCTGCTATGGAATCACGGCTCATCTGTGGCAATGGCGAACTCTATGAGACGGTTCAGGGAAAGCTGAAGCTGTTTTTCAAGCGGCGTCGCAAAGCCTTTGTCGAGGCCAAGTTTGCCGAGCTTGAAGCACGCCATGAGCGAACCGGCGGCACCGCATTTCTGATGGAGCCGGATATCAAGGAGGGGCAGGGGGGCTTGCGCGATATTCAGGCAATTTTCTGGATTGCCAAGGCGTGGTACAGCTCCGAGGTCAAGGAACTGGTGGATGAGCAGATTATCTCCCCGGTCGAACATGATCACCTGATGGCCGCTCAGAAGTTTCTCTGGCGTTGCCGGACCGGTCTGCATCTGGAGAACAGACGTGCCGGGGATCGTCTGGGCTTTGAGCAGCAGGCTGCACTGGCCGGGAAGCTGGGCTACAGGGAGGTTGATCAGCGGCCGGCGGTGGAGGTGTTCATGAAGGAGTACTTCCGTCATGTGGGCAGGGTGGTACGGATCACCAGCATGTTGCTGCTGCATTTCCAGGAACGACTGCATCCACCGCTCTTTTCGCTGACCCACAGCATTGGTGATGGCTTTACACTGGAGGGGAAACGGGTCGGCATCGAACATGAACGGGTGTTCAGGGATGATCCATTGCGCCTGTTACGGGTGTTTCATGTGGCCCAGAGAGATCACCGCAGGCTCTCCAGCCGTGCCCTGAGACAGATTCGAGCGGATGTTCTGCTGATTGATGATGCCTTTCGTGACAATCCGGCGGCGCATCAATCTTTTCTGGAGATTCTTCGGGACAGGAGGAATGTCGCCTGGGCGCTGAAAGAGATGAATGATACCGGTGTCCTCGGCCGCTTTATTCCTGAATTCCGGGAGGTGGTTGGTCTTGGCCAGTTTAACCGCTACCACGCCTATACTGTGGATGAGCATACGATCCGGGCAGTGGGTGAAGCGCGCAACATGTTTCATGAAGAGCGCACAATGCGCTTACCGCTTGCACACGAGGTGTGCCATAAAATCCAGCGACCGGAACTGCTCTATATTGCACTGATTTTTCACGATATTGCCAAGGGAGTTGCCGGAGACCACTCGGATAATGGCGAAAAGATGGCCTATCAGTTTTGCCAGCGTATTGGGTTGAATCGGGATGCCACGGAGCTTGTTGCCTGGCTGGTGAAAGAGCATCTTTATATGGCTGTAGTATCGCAGCGCTCTGATCTTTCCGATCCGGAGGTGATTCGGGAGTTTGCAGGCAAGGTGGGCGATATCGAGCGATTGAATTATCTGCTTCTTTTGACTGTGGCAGATATTGCAGCCGTTGGCCCCAATGTCTGGAATGACTGGAAAGGATCGCTGCTGCGTGAACTTTACCAGTCAACGCAGCAGTTTCTGATGGGTGAAGGCGCTGAGGGAGAGGCGCTGAAACGGCGTATTGAGACGAGACTGGAGAGTACGCTGGCCAAGGCCGGAGAAGAGCGGAGTGCCATGGAGGGGATCCTGAATGTTCTGCCATGGCGCTGTATCATGAGCTTTCCACCACGCCAGCTCTATTCAATGGGGATGCTGCTACTCAACTCGGAAGATGGTGATGGTGTTGAGCTTGTGACCGATACAATCAATGCTGAAACGATGGTGATGGTGGTTGCCAGGGCGCGCTCCGGCATATTTGCGGCCCTGACAGGCTGTATTGCATCCGGCCATATCAATGTCATGGCGGCACAGGCGTATGAATTGCTGGACGGCAGGATTCTCGATGTCTTCCATATTCAGAATGCAGAGGGTGATGCGCTGACGCAGCAGGGAGACCTGCTTCGCTTAAAGAAGAGAATCGGCAAGCTGCTGGAGAGTGGCGATATGTCTGCTCGTCCGACTATCCCCAGGGTTAGGCCGACGCTGCTTATGCGGGAGGTTGAGGTTCGGGTCAGAGAGTTGCCACATGCATCGAGCCGTCAGACGGCCATTGAAGTGGCTGCAGCCGACCGGCCGGGACTGCTGGCGCAGCTGGCGGATAAAATTACCGAGCTTGGCTTTGATATTCGTGGTGCGACCATTTCCACATTTGGTGAGCGGGTTGTCGATGTATTCTTCCTGCGTGGTAAGGAGTCATGGGGTCTTTCGACAGATGAGGTGGATCTGCTATGCTCTAACTTGATCAAGGTCGCACAACTGCCGGAGGATGAATGACACTATTACCAGGCTTTTTCAGTCGCTTTCGCAAATCGGACGGGTTTGTGCTTGCGCTTGGAGGCGGTGGTGGCCGGGGGCTGGCACACCTGGGAGTTCTGGAGGTTCTGGATGAGCATCAGCTGCGTCCTGCGGCCATTGTCGGAACCAGTATCGGGGCGCTGTTCGGGGCGATGTATGCCCATACACCGGATGCCCGCCTGGTGCGGGAGCGAGTTCAGCAGTTTCTTGATTCCGAAGCATTCGGGCAGCTTAATATCCCGGTGCTTGAAGATGCCGAGATTGAGGATTCCAGCTGGCTCTCCCGGCTGGCAGACGTTGCCCGCCAGTCGATTCTCTATACACGTGCAGCCACTGATATTGCGGTGGCGGATGTAAATATTCTTATTGAAATGGTCGAGGAATTGTGTGCAGCCAAAGCGTTTTCCGAGCTTGAGATTCCTCTTTATGTTACATCAGTGCAATTCCCGACGGGTGATTGTCATCTGATCTCAAAAGGAAATCTGGGTACAGCCATTGCCGCCAGTATGGCTGTACCCGGTGTATTTGATCCTGTGGAGATTGATGGCAGACGTTTTGTGGATGGTTCGCTGGCCAGTGAACTGCCGGCCAAAGAGGCAAAAATGGTGACAACGATGGGCCAGGTTGTGGTGGCTGTGAATGTTGGTGCGCGCCCTCACCCCACCAAGGAGCCAACCCACGTGATCGGCATGATTGACTGGGCAACACGAATCAAGGCGCTTTATCTGCGGCAGTATAAAAAAGAGTTTGCCGATGTGCTGATTGAGCCGCTGGTCGGGTTTACCCAGTGGCATGATTTTTCCAATCCGGATCAGGAAATCGAACGGGGACGCGATGCGGCACTGGAGAAGATGCCCCAGCTTCTGAAACTTCTCGGCAGTTGAGTATGGATTGAATGAACAGTGTTACGCGTGCCGTTATTCTGGCTGCCGGAGTGGGTTCAAGGCTTAAGTGGCTGACCTTAAACAGCCCCAAGGCGATGATGCCGCTGGGCGAAGAAACGGCGATTGAACATGTGATTCGCAGGCTGGCAGGGCAGGGGATTGATGATATTGCGGTGAATGTGCATCACCATGCAGAAAAACTGATCGAATTTCTGCAGGATGGATCAAGGCTTGGTGTCCGTCTCTATTACAGCCGGGAGAGCGCGCTGCTCGATTCCGGTGGCGGTGTCAGAAAGGCGATGGATCTGCTTCCCGGCACAGGGTTGATTGCCGTTCACAATACCGATGTGGTGTCCGATATTGATTTGCAGAGACTGGCAGAGAGTGTTCCTGTCGGCGGTGGAGCGCTGGCGCTGGTTGCCAATCCGCTGCACCATCCCGATGGCGACTTTGGCGTGGCAGATGGCATGGTGACTGATGACAGAAACCCTGGTTATACCTACTCGGGCGTTTCGGTATGGGATGATGAGGCATTTTCATCTTTTCACAGCGGCGATATTTTCCCCTTAACACTGCCCATGCGGCAGTTGATGATCAGGAATCAGCTGGCTGCTGTTGTGCATCGGGGCATCTGGTTTGATATTGGCAGGCCGCGTGACCTGATGCAGGCTCGGGCCTTTTTAGGCAGGGGAGGCTAAGCGTGGTCAGAAAAAGCGAATATCTGCTGATGTGGATGATGATGGCGGCCATCATTGCCGGATTTGCCTCCAGTTATATCTGGGGCGAGGCGATGACTGCGGTTGACTGGCTGGGCGAGTTTTTCCTGACAGCCCTGAAAATGATGATCGTGCCGCTGGTGGCTGCCAGTGTGATTACCGGTGTGGCCGGGCTCGGAGATGTCCGCAAACTGGGCCGCATGGGCGGCATCAGTGTGGCCTATTATGCCTGCACCACTTTTGTTGCGGTATCCATCGGTCTGGTGATGGCCAACCTCTGGCAGCCGGGTGTCGGGGTGCCGCTTGGTGATATGGGTGAGCCGGCACGCAAGGCCGGTGATGTGGGGCTTGCCGATCTGCTTCTGTCACTGGTGCATCCCAATATTATCGGTGCGGCGGCGGAGATGAAGTTGCTGCCGATTATTGTGTTCTGCATCTTTTTTGCCGCAGCCCTGTCAACACTGGGAGAGCGCGGCACCCCGGTGATTCAATTTTTTGATGGCCTGAATGAAGGTATGATGAAGCTGGTGGAGTGGCTGATGTGGCTGGCTCCTGTCGGTGTGTTCGCCCTGATAGCCGCCCGTCTGGGTGCGGCGGGTGGTGGCGAGGCCTTCTTTGCCCAGCTTGCGGGTCTTGCCAAATACGCAATGGCTGTAATCTCCGGATTGCTGGCACATGCAGTTGTTCTCTGCCTGCTGCTGGCAGTGCTGGCGCGCAGAGAGATCAGAGAGTATCTGGGGCATATGGCGACTGCGCTGCTCACGGCTTTCTCTACCGCATCATCCAGTGCCACGCTGCCAGTGACGATGGAGGGGGTGAAGGCTGCCGAGGTACCAGAATCAGCTCGCCGTTTTGTGCTTCCACTGGGAGCAACCATTAATATGGATGGCACGGCGCTTTATGAGGCAGTGGCAGTACTGTTTATTGCCCAGGCAATGGGCATTGATCTCTCCTTTGGTCAGCAGATACTGGTGCTGGTCACCGCAACAATGGCCGCTATTGGTGCGGCGGGCATACCTGAGGCGGGGCTGGTAACAATGGTCATTGTGTTGGAAGCAGTCGGCCTGCCGCTTGAGGGGATCGGGCTGATCCTGGCTATTGACTGGTTTCTGGATCGCTGCCGCACAACCATCAATGTCTTTGGTGATTCGGTAGGTGCTGCTGTGGTAGGGCGGCTTAACGGTCGATAGGTTGGCGGGATTTTTGTTCCTTAAACAGAAGGCTGAAACACCGGTTTCCTGCGGAGCTCTTCTGGATCTTTGATTTGTGCCATCGCTCCGCCCCGAATAATGATGTTATCCATTGAATATCTGCCATATAAGAGCCGCGCTATCTGCTGAGGGGCCTGTGAACAACAAGGCATGGCATTTATTTTCAACAGCCTTCATGCTTCGGGAATGTCTGTTTATACCGAATTATCCCGATCTGATGTTGAGACCATTTTGAGCAGTTATGAACTTGGCGCTTTGGAAGGTTTTGAAGGCATTGCCGCCGGCATTGAAAACAGCAACTTCTTTGTTGATACCCGGGGTCAATCAAATTCGGGGCGTTTTGTGCTGACCATCTTCGAGCGTTTGGATGCCGATGAGCTGCCATATTTTATGAAGGTGATGAAACATCTCTCAAGTCACGGCCTCTCATGCCCCGATGTGATGGTGCGAAAAGATGGATCGCTGTTATTCAGCTATGAATCTGAAGGGAATACCAAATACGGTTGTATTGTCTCCTGCCTTTCAGGAAAAGTGCATGATGCGTTAAATGAGGCGCAGCTGAAGTCTGCAGGTGAGACGATGGCTCAAATGCATCTGGCAGGCCGGGGGTTTGAACATGTTCGTAACAACCCGACCGGATTCGATTGGCTAAATGAGACCATTCAGGCCATGCGTAATGATGTGGAAAGCAGCTATGGTGAAGGGGCGATGGCGCTGCTCGATGACGAGCTGTTCTGGCAGTCCGAACATGTGGAAGGGAAGATGGATGCCCTGCCATCAGGTTTGATTCACGGCGATTATTTTGTCGATAACATCCTGTTTGAAGGTGACACGGTTTCGGGCGTGATCGATTTCTATTATGCCCATACTGCTCCCTATGTGATGGATGTTGCCATTGCCGTAAATGCACTGGCTCTACAGCTGGGTGATCGGGACCAGCAGCGTATGCAGGCATTCCTTGATGGTTATCACTCTGTCCGGACCTTTGAAGCGGTGGAGCAGGAGGCATTATCCGGATTGTTGCGGCTGGGGGCGCTCCGCTTCTGGGTTTCCAGACTCTATGATGCACTCTACCCGCGTGGCGGGGCGATGACGCAGACTAAAGACCCTGAAGAGTATCGGAAGAAGCTGGTTTTGCATCGGGTGAGTTAAAGTTGTAAATTCATCAAAAGGGGATATATGTAATCAGTTTGATGGATTCTGTTAATATTCTCACGCTACAAGCGCCCTGGAGCGCCGTTTTCAGATAAGGTTTTATCGGGAATATGATAAAGGTTCCGGGCAGGAGGCCCGGAACCTTTCCAATCTACTTCACCAGCAGGGTATTCACCCTGCGGACAAATCCTGCCGGGTCATCCGGCAGCGCACCTTCAGCCAGCAGCGCCTGATCAAAGAGGATGGATGAAAGGTCCTCAATCAGCTCTCTCTTTCTCGCCTTGGCCAAGCGTGTGACCAGCGCATGATCCGGGTTGATCTCCAGAATCGGCTTTATGCCGGGGATGTTCTGACCAGCCTGCTTCAGGATACGTTCCATGTTACCGCTTAAGGCAAACTGATCGGCTACCAGGCATGCCGCTGATTCGGTCAGGCGATTGGTGGTGCGTACATCTTTCACCTTGTCTCCCAGCGCTTCCTTGATCTTTTTAACAGCAGGCTCGGCAGCTTTGGCCTTCTCTTCAGCCTCTTTGGCATCCCCCTCATCACCAATGCCGGAGAGATCAAGCTCGCCCTTGGCAATGGATTGCAGTTTTTTACCATCGAATTCCGGCAGGTGTGAAACAAGCCACTCATCGATTCGGTCATGTAGCAGCAGTACCTCCACACCTTTTTTGCGGAAGAGCTCCAGATGCGGGCTTCCCTTGGCTGCAGCCAGGCTTTCGGCAGTAATGAAATAGATCGTATCCTGACCCTCCTTCATGCGCCCGACATAATCAGCCAGTGACACGTTCTGCTCATCCGATTCAGTGGTGGCAAAGCGCAATAGCCCGGCAATCTTCTCTTTATTGGCAATATCTTCGATAATGCCCTCTTTCAGGGCATTGCCGAACTCGGACCAGAAGGCGGCATAGTCATCAGGTCTGTTTTTGGCCATATCCTCAAGCATGGAGAGTATGCGCTTGGTCGCACCCTTCTTCATCGCATCCATGGCCGGACTCTTCTGAAGGATTTCACGCGATACATTCAGCGGCAGGTCATTGGAATCCATGACGCCGCGGACAAAACGCAGGTAACGGGGCAGCAGCTCTTCGTTGGCCTCCATGATGAAGACACGGCGCACATAGAGTTTGACGCCATGCTTGGCTTCCGCTTGCCACAGATCAAACGGGGCGCGCTTTGGCAGATAGAGCAGCAGCGTATACTCATATTTACCCTCCAGCTTCTGGTGGATACGGGCCAGGGGCTCTTCGAAATCATGGGCAACATGCTTGTAGAAGTTGTTGTACTCCTCATCATTCAGTTCGGATTTCGGACGCGTCCACAGGGCCGATGCCTGATTGACGGTCTCAATTTCAGGTTCAGAGACTTCGCCCTCTTCCGTAGCGGCAGCATCACCGAGCATACGGATCGGGAAGGGGATATGATCGGCATATTTGTGGATGATGTTGCGCAGGCGGAATGATTCCAGGAACTCATCGGCATCTTCCCGCAGATGCAGTGTGATTTCAGTACCGCGATCGGCCTTTTCCACGGTTTCCAGAGAGTATTCACCATCACCGGCAGATTCCCAGCGTACACCATGCTCTTTTGTCAGGCCCGCACGGCGGGTTGTCAGCGTGACTTTGTCTGCTACCAGAAATGATGAGTAGAAGCCGACACCGAACTGGCCGATCAGGTGCGCATCCTTCTCCTGATCACCGGTAAGCTTGCCAAAGAACTCTTTGGTTCCGGAGCGGGCGATGGTACCGATATTTTCAATCACCTCGTCACGGCTCATGCCGATACCATTATCGCGGACGGTGATGGTGCGGGCATCCTTGTCGATGCCAATGAAGAGATGAAGATCGGCATCGCCTTCAAACAGCGCATCATCGGTCGTGGCCTCAAAGCGCAGTTTGTCTGCGGCATCGGATGCATTGGAGATCAGTTCACGCAGGAAAATTTCCTTGTTGGAATAGAGCGAGTGGATCATCAGATCCAGCAGCTGTTTTACCTCGGTTTGAAAACTTAGCGTCTCTTTGGTTTCACTCATCTTTTCCTCTCGATGTTCAATGGTTTCATTTATCTGTTCCATGTTATATGGGGGTGTCTCTTTTCCCTTTCAAGGGGTGGCATGGCAACCGGTTGAATCATGGCCTCTCAGTGGCCATGTGATAAGTTTTTTCCATGCGCCAAGCTTCTGTTCTCTCGACATGGATGCATGGGCCGGGCTGGTTGAAGGCAGGATATGCAGAGGCAGTGATTGCAGCTCCGGCGACAGATTCGGCAATATCCGGCTGCGATAGATTTCAGCAGCCTTCCGGCCATTAAAGAAGATAGCCTGTATGCCGGGGTGGGATGCAAAGAAGAGCTGGAAATCGTTCGGGATAATGGAGTCCGGCCTGATGTTGCTGTCCAGGCTTCCATGGCGCTCACATTGGCGGGCAACATCCCACAGGGCAATATGGTGCTGTCTGAGTTTTAGCAGCCGTTCAGGATAGGGGATGGTTCGGCCGGCATCAAAAAGTTCACCCATCAGGTCCCAGAAGAGATTGCGTGGATGGGCATAGTACTGCTGTTGCCTGAGTGATTCTGCTCCCGGCATGGAGCCGAGAATAAGCAGATGGGCATCGTGACCTGCAACATAGTCAAAGCCGCAGTTTAAAGACATCTGTTCACTCCGGGAGCCTGCCGCCGCTTCGATATCGCATAAACATGCGATACCCGCGTCAATGCAACAGCTATAGATTTCATTGCACAGATCAATTTCAGAGAGTGCAACATCTATTTCAACAAGAAGATACGGCGGAAGTCGATATTCCGGAAGCAGACACTATTGGCAGTCATCGCCCTGTTCTCTTTTCTTCTGGCATCTGTTCAGGAGCGATTGTCAGCTTCGGGCTGAGCGCATGTTTCCGAAGCGTTTTCTGAGCCAAGAGCGTGCCACGGTTGATCAATATCAAACCGTATCATATCGGCAGGCGCCATGTTGACCGGCTCCCTGGCGAGTTTGCAGGCCAGTTCACTCAGGCCGGGATTGTGGCCGATGACGGCAACGGTACGAACCCCCTCTTCAATATTGCTTAACAATCCTGTCAGTGCTTCCGGCGAGGCGAGATAGAGTGATTCAGGTTGCATGATCTCGGTGAAATCAATATCGAGCCCGGCACAAAGCAGTGCCGCGGTGGCTGTGGTGCGTCGGGCGGGGCTTGCATAAATGCGGTCAAAACTTTCACCGGACTGCTTTAATGTTTCTCCAAGTCTCTGCGCATCGCAGTAGCCGCGCGTGGTCAGCGGGCGTTCAAAATCGGAGCCTGCATTCCAGCCGGCTTCACCATGTCGGATCAGGATCAAACGATTCAAGGTTATGCAGCAGCAAGCCGGCCGTGACTGGTATGTGTTATGGCATTGCTTTTATCCAGATAGACCAGCGCCGGATTAAAATGCTCCGCCTCTTTGGCCTCCAGTTCGGCATAGGTGCAGATGATCAGCAGGTCGCCCGGACCGGCCTTGTGTGCGGCAGCACCGTTAACACCGATGGTGCCGGAACCGCGAGGCGCCGTGATGGCATAGGTGGTGAAACGTTCACCATTGGTGACGTTATAGATATGCAACTGCTCAAACGGCAGGATATTGGCCGCATCCAGCAGCTTCTGGTCAATGGCGCATGAACCTTCATACTCCAGCTCGGCATGGGTGACGGTGGCACGGTGCAGTTTGGATTTCAGCATGGTGATGTTCATGGTTTGTTCTCCGGGTTGTTGTCCATGGGGCCTTCAAGCGCAATATTATCAATCAGGCGGGCATTGCCAATGTTGGCAGCAATAAAGATACGGTTCGGCTGTTCGCCGGCCTGCTTCACAGGGTGCAGGCTCTGTGCATCCCGAATTTCTAGGTATTCAGGCGCAATACCTGCCTCGGAGAGTTGTTTTTTACCCAGGCTGATAAGTTCAGCACTGTTTCTCTCGCCACGCTCGAACGCTTGTTTCATGGCTTGCAGTGTTGCATACAGCCGCGGTGCAAGCTTTCTCTCCTGTTTGTCCAGATAACGGTTGCGGCTGCTCATCGCCAGTCCGTCATCCTCCCGCAATGTTTCCCCGGCGATGATTTCCACGTTCATCTGCAGGTCATGCACCATGCGCTTGATAATGACAAGCTGCTGGTAATCCTTTTCACCGAATATGGCGATATCGGGCTGAACAATGTTGAACAGCATATTCACAACCGTCGCTACGCCGTCAAAATGGCCGGGGCGGGATGCGCCGCAAAGGCAGCGGTCCAGCTCATTCACGTTCAACGAGATTTTAATGCCATCAGCGGGATAGAGGTTTTCCGGGTGAAACAGTACATCCACGCCTTCTTTCTCACAAAGTTCACGATCGGCTTCAAAGGTGCGCGGATAGGCATCCAGATCCTCATTGGGTCCGAACTGCATCGGGTTAACATAGATGCTGACGACAACACTATCCGCAACTCTTTTGGCTTTCCTGATCAGGCTCAGGTGGCCTTCATGGAGGCATCCCATGGTTGGTACAAACGCAATACGCTCCTTTTTACGAAAGAGGGCGAGTTGACGCCGCAGCTCGGTTGTGGTTGTGACGACATTCATTTCCAAACCCTGCTATTCCCGCAAAAGCGGGAATCTGTCGGCCTGTGCGGAAAAGTGGATTTCCGCTTTCGCGGGAATGACGGCAAAGAGCATATCATTTTGGAAATGTGCCTTTGCGAACATCATCAGACCATAAGCTGATTGCTGAGGTGATCTGTTCACGCAGGTTTGTATAGGCAGGCGCAAAGGAAGGGTTCTTTTCGGATAAACCCAACAGATCATGCCAGACGAGAACCTGTGCATCGCAACCACTGCCTGCACCGATACCAACGGTGGGAATCGAAATGTTGCCACTGATCTCCTCAGCCAGTGCGTCCGGGATACATTCAAGCACGACAGCTACTGCACCTGCTTCTGTTACGGCTTTGGCATCGTCCAGGATGGCTTGATACTCATCAGGATTGTTGCCACGCGGTTTGTAGCTGCCAAACTTTTTCACCGATTGCGGGGTAAGGCCGATATGCGCCACCACGGCAATGCCGCGATCAGAGAGAAAGCGGATGGTCTCCGCCATTGGCACGCCACCCTCCAGTTTTACGGCATCACAGCCTGTCTCCTGCAATACACGCACCGATGTTTCAAATGCCTGTTCTTTGGATTGCTGATAGGTGCCAAAAGGAAGGTCGCAGACTACCCACGCTTTTTTCCTGCCGCGAACTACGGCAGCCGTGTGATGGATCATATGATCAAGGGTGACGGGGATGGTGGAGTCAAAGCCCAGTGCCACCATGCCGAGCGAGTCGCCAATCAGCAGCACATCAACACCTGCTGCTTCGGCCAGTTGTGCCGAAGTGGTGTCATAGGCTGTCAGCCAGACTGTTTTTGCATTGGCAACCTTCGCTTTTGCAAGCGTGGCTGCAGTGATTCTTTTTGTCATCGCTTCCTTTCCGCTTCAGTCCGATTATCCGGTACCGTCTTTCAGGATGTTTGAACTCTAAATGTGGGTTAAGAATTACTCAAGTTGATGAAATTTGAATCAGATCAGGCAAACAGCAGGTAGAACAACCCATGCGTAATTTATTATTCATTCTCTTCCAGATTTGCCAAAAGAAGACGTTTTTGATTGTTTACGACTTTTCACAACAGGATTGCTTTTGCTGAATAGGTGGACATGGCATATCACCGTATGAGCAGTAAACACAGCAGTCACCGGGTTTGGGTTTAAGGAGCGCATGACATGATTCGCATTCATAATACCACTGACATGCATCGGTTGGCATTGTCTCTTTTTTGGCATGCCCGCATTCAGGGCAAGTGATGGTAGAATCCGGAATGAGATTTTTCTTCATCATGCTTTCCTTTTCTCACGCTCTTTCCGCATCACGGCATAGATGGTCAGACCAACAAAGAACAGTAGTGAGGGCATGAGTATATAGTCGAGATAACCCACCCAGACAGCCAGCCCCACGGCCCCGAACAGCATAACCAGGACGGGAGTGAAGCAGCATAGTGCAGAAATGACGGTTCCTGTAATTCCTGTTTTCAATAAAGTGGATGTCTTCATTGTACGTTCTCCCTAAACAAACAGTGGTATGATTGAGGGTGAAAACAGCATCAATAATGCCAGCCCGCCAAACAGCCATAATCCCAAGGGCCGCCCTGTTGATATACAGTTACCTTTCAAACATTGCTTTCGATTTGCCCGATATTGCCATGTCGCCCATCCAAGCAATCCAAATGTGATGAGTGCAAAGACAGGTCGATATGGCTCAAACACTATGAAAGCACTGGCGGAACCAAAACCAAGCAATAGAACTGCCAATGGTCCGAGGCAGCATGCCGAAGCCAACCCTCCTGCTATGACTGCTCCGAACAATGAAAGCCTGCCGTTGGTTGTTGAAGATGAGTTACTCATCAGTCTCTTCCAGAGACTTTAAAATTGGGCACTCCTCACCATCCCCTTCCTGTTTGCATTTTTCAGCCAGTTCAAGCAATACATGCCGGATTCGAGAGAGGCTTTCTATTCGAGAAGCGATTTCACCGGCCTTGTTTTTTGCAATTTGTTGTACCTGTGAGCAGTTTGTCTGCCCCGAACGCAAGGAAAGTAACGCTTTAATCTCCTCAAGGGTAAAACCAAGCTCTTTGGCATGGACAATAAACAGGAGTCGTTTCACATCACTTTCGGAGTAGTTTCGGTATCCTGACAGGGTGCGATCAGGTAACCGCAACAGTTGCCGTCGTTCGTAATAGCGAATGGTAGCGATATTAACCTTCGCCCGCTTTGCCAGTTCACCAATCTTCATTCTGTAACTATAAACCATGAAGCATGGTCAAGGGTCAAGAGAAGGTGTTTTTCATCAATAGTTCGAATATCCAGTCTGGTCGTTAGCGGTCATTCACTCAAGATCAGGTTACCCCGTGTAATCCGCCCAGAACTCGGTGCCGGAGCGCATATTGCGGATACGGTCAATCAGGGCATCCAGATCTTCATCCTTTTCGGCAAAGTTGAGCCGGTCGGTCTGTACAATCAGCAGCGGTGTCTCCTGGTAGTGGAAGAAGAAGTTGTCATAGGCTGCCATCACCTGTTTGAGGTAATCGGGAGTCAGTCCGCGCTCCATGCTCCGGTTTCGGCTGCGGATACGGTTCATAATCACATCATGATCCGATTGCAGGTAGATTACCAGGTCGGGCTTGGGAATATCCACTGAGACCAGTCTTGCCACCTGCTCATAGAGGATGAACTCCTCATCGGTCAGATTGATGCTGGCAAAAAGACGGTCCTTGGCAAAAAGATAGTCGCTGACCAGCCCCTGGGAGAAAAGCTCCTGCTGGTGGATGCCCTGCCACTGCTTCAGGCGGGAGAAGAGAAAGGATAACTGGACGGCCAGTGCATGGCGGGATGGATTCTGGTAGAAGAGCTCAACAAAGGGGTTGTCATCGATGCTCTCCAGCATGGTGGCGGAGGCGAGCCTGTCGGCCAGCTTCCGGGCCACGGTAGTTTTTCCCACTCCGATTGCGCCCTCTACGGCGATATGGCATCTCTCCAGCGGCTGTCCCATGCTCATGCCAATGCCCTTGTAATCACCATACCTCTCCCTCCGGTAACGGCGGCTCTCCATTTGCAATCAGATCATTCACCATTGCTGCTGCCGTGACCTTCAATAGCGGATGTTGCCAGTTCGAATCGATATCGCATAGGGGGCAAAGTACAAACATGCGTTCAGCGAGCATGGCATGTGGAATAGTCAGCGTATCACTCTGCATGTGGAGGTGGTCGTAAGCGATGATATCGAGATCGAGTGTGCGTGCGCCCCAGCGCTCTCTCCTGATGCGTCCGTGCCGCTCTTCAATCTGTTGCAGTGTTTCCAGCAGGGCTTCGGGCTTGAGAGAGGTTTGAATGGCGATAACGGCATTGAGGTAGTTCGGCTGTCCGGCAGGGCCGACGGGCGGAGTGCGGTAGAGCCTTGAACTTTTGAGAACTTCAATCTCATCCAGGGTATTGAGTTCATCACGCGCCTGAATGAATCTCTTTTTCACCTTGCCAAGATTGCCGCCAAGTGCAATCAATGCCCGGTGTGGATGATTCATGCCCATGCAATATCACCGCCGCGCCTTGGGTCTCCCGCACCGTGCAGGTTACCTCTCTCATCCATGCAGATGGCATGCACGCCGCCAAAGTAGACACTCTGCCTCTCCCAGTCGCGGATATTCCAGCCCAGTCCTGAAAGGCGATGACGTGCTTCACCACCAAGTCCATCCGGCTCAACATCGAGCAGGTTGCCTTCATTGTGCAGACGGGGCGCGTTAACCGCCTGTTCAATCGGTTCACCCAGCAGTATATGGCGGGAGAGCACTTGCAGGATTGCACCACGCAGCCGGTTGGAACCACCGCTGCCAAGCGTTAAAACCGGCCTGCCATCCCTCACCAAAATCGTAGGCGCCATCATGGAGGAGAGCGTTTCACGGGCAGGTAGCCGATGGAAGCCCATGGGATTGATATCCTCTTCACCGAGCATGTTGTTGAGGTGGATGCCGCTGCCCGGTACCACGATGCCGGAACCTTCGCCATTGCTGGTGGTGATCGAAACAGCCATGCCATCACCATCCACAACGCTGATATGCGTGGTGCTGCCGTGACGGTTCTCAATTTCGGTATCTGCTTCCTGAACCTTTCCATCCAGTCGCTCCCGGACGGTTTGCAAACTGGTGCGGATGCGGGATTCAGAGAGGAAATCATCTATCATGCCCGGCCTGTGAACCTGCTCATCAAAATCATGGCCGCGTGCCCGGCTGGCTTCGCGCAAGGCCTCGGCGATCAGTACGGTACAGGGATATTGCGGATAGTGCTTAAGGAGATGCTCCAGCACTATTGCTGCTAATATGATCAGGCAGCCGCCGGATGATGGTGGTGGATTGGTATAGAGCGTTCCGCCAAAGAGATTATAGCCGAGCGGTTGGCGGACATGGACCTGCTCTGCTTCCATGTCCTGCATCGAGAGCATCCCACCAGGTTGTACGGATGCAATGATGGCGCGGGCAAGATCTCCCTCGTACATCTCGCGGATGCCTTCAAGGGCCAGCATCTCCAGCATATTGGCCAGATCGGGATTGGTGAACAGCTCTCCCTCTGCAAGCATCTCCTTACCGTTGGTGTACAGCAGGCGGCACGCCTTCCTGGCGGTAAGGATCGGTTTCAGCAGGGAGATAAACGAGGCCTGCAGTTCATTCAGTCTGATGCCGCTGCGCGCAGCATCAATGGCTGGTTGCATCACTGTCCGGATGGGCAGGCGGCCATGTTCCTTATGCGCCCGGAACAGCATGGCCAGCAGGGAGGGGGTGCCGACTGATGCCTGCCCTGTATGGAAGGTCTGGAGCGTATCACCGAAATCGACAGGAATGGCTCTGAAATCGGGTGAGGAAAGGCTTCCGATTCGTTTTGTCGGCATACGGGAGAAGCCATCATACAGTTTGTTCGACCTGTGGTGGTGCACAAGCATGAAGCCACCACCACCGGCGCCTGTCAGGACAGGCTCGGCAATAAAGGATATACAGACCGCAGCAACAGCCGCATCCACTGCATTGCCACCATCTCTAAGCGTATGGGCAGCCGTCTCTGCAGTGGCCGGATGGCCTGCTGCCACGAGGCCGCCTTTTGTGCTGGAGGCTGAAGGCATCAGTTTTTGATGATAAATCCTTTGATTTTTGCGCGGCTGGCAATTTCCGCCTTGATCCGGTTGGCCTCTTTTGAACTTTTGTACGGGCCCGCCCAGACAGCAATGATGTTGCCCGGTTTGACCTTTGTGTGAGTTTTCCAGTTTGCCGCCAGCCTTTTCTGTAGTGCCTCAGCTCTTTTACGCTCCTTAAATGCACCTGTCTGGACATAATAGCCCTTGGGCAGTGTGGCGGATGCGGTTTTCTGCCGGCTCTTCTGCGCGGCTACAGGAGCGGTTCTTTTCGGGGCAGGTGCCGGTCGGGAAATTTTTTTCTTCTCCGGTCTTGTTTTGACCTTATGTATCTCTTCCTGCCGTACGTTTGCAATGATTTTTTCTATCGACTTTGTATCAGATACTCTCTTTTGTGTGGAGATACCGACATTGTCACTGTAACCGTCCTTCATCAGCGGCCACAGGAAAGAGACGATAACCAGAACAATAGAAAGAGACGCAACGATCCATGCGGCTCTTGTTTCAGCCGGTGTTGCAGTCCATGCGCGGAGTTGCTTGCTCATCTGCAGTCGATACTTTTCAGGCTGCCGGTGTTTCCGGATGCCAGACCCTAGTCCAGCTTCAGAATGTCATTCAGTTTTTCTGTAAAGTTCTGATAACGGAACGGCTTTTGCAGAATATTCAGACTCATGTCCGGAAAACGGTCGGTCAAATCATCCGGGTAACCTGTCACAAACAGCACGCGCCCGAGAAGCTCCGGGTTCACATGGATAAGGCTGCTGTAGATCTCATCACCGGTCAGTTTCGGCAGACGCACGTCGAGCAGAATGAGATGGTACTGGCTACCTTGTGTGGTCAGCTCAAACAGCCCCTGTACCGGATCACCCAACAGTTTAATGCTGCTTTCAAGTCCCTTTTCCCTGAGGTAACGATTAAGAAATGCGGTAAGAATGCTTTGTACAGTATCTTCATCATCAACGGCCAGAATTTTAATTACATCACTCATACACCTGTTCCCTCTACGTGCGTTTATTTTGTTTCATACTAATAATTAGTCTGCCTATCCCTCAAAATAATCAGCTTCAATTATATAACACTTTTTTCCATACCGCTAGCCATTATGATGATCCAACCTTGCATGGCGCCTTCGTTCAGGGTTGTTTTTGCACTCTCATGATGGAGTAGGGGTTAATACGTGCCTGATTGAAGCGGAGGCCCCAGTGCAGGTGCGGGCCAGTGGCGCGTCCTGTTTTTCCTACCTCGCCAATCTGTGTGTCAGCTTCAACCCAGTCGCCCTCTTTCACCGAGGTGGTCTTCAGATGTGAAAAGACGGAGACGAGTCCGTGGCCATGACCAATGGCAACCGTATTACCATTCAGGTACATGGCGGAGACAACCAGAACCTTTCCGGCAAGCGGCGTGATAACGGGTGTGCCTGCAGGTGCTGCGATATCAATACCGGCGTGGGGTGAGCGCGGTTCACCATTGACATAGCGCTGTGCACCGAAGGGCGTCGAAACAACACCGGGCGACGGCATCTTCGTGATGTGTATAAAGGGGGTGGCATCAACGCTGGCAAGATAGCTGTTTTTGAGTATGCGCTGATCATTTCGGATACGGGCAAGGGTTTGTTGATCAAAAACAGCCATCTTCCTGTCAACGCGGATATGTGAGATTCTGAATTCACCTCTGTTCACGATAAGCAGATCTTTTGCGTGCCATGAGCCGGCTCTCCAGATAATGGGATAGCTTTGTGGTCTGGTTTTCAGGTCCACACCGATCCATGCCCACACCTTTCCATCCTTTTCCCGAACAGCAGGCCACTGCTTTCCAAAACACTCAAGTGTAACTTTCCCGGCCGGAATATTTCTGTGAATGGTCAGTACGTCGCCCTGAGTCACATGATATTGCCCGGCAAACAGGGCAGGGGAGAAGAGCAGCATGGAAACAGCAAGCAGTAGTGGCCTCACGGTGCCCTGTCCTGCGAAACGGAGAGCGTCTCTGCCTGGGCTTTGCCGTCATGAAAATGAATATTGATCCTGTCACCTGTCTGCAGCTGTGTGATGGAAGAGAGCAGCTGGCCGTGCTCGTCCGTGCTCATGGTGTAACCACGTTTCAGTACCTGCATGGGCCCCAGGTCTTGCAGCTGTTTCTGCAGGTGAGTGAGTTGCTGTCTCTGCGCTTCGCTGTTTTTTTCAGCCAGCCAGACAAGTCTCTGCCTTGTCTGCTCAACACGGTTGCGAAGCCGGTTGTTTCCATGCATCTGAAAGGTGGTCAGGTGCTGCTGACACTGCTGCAGCATCTGCTGACGACGACGCAGCCGGGTGCGGGGCTCCTGCTGCATAAGGCGATGTTTACTGTTACTTAGAACTCTGCGCTGTTTCTCAATGGCGGTTTTATAGTTTTCAAGCAGTCGGCTCATTGCACGTTCACTGTGCTGGAAACGGCTATCCTGAGAGCGCTGCCAGTGATGGTGGAGCCGGGTAAGCTGCTCGGAGCAGTGGCGCCGGGAATATCGCAGACGGTTTGTAACCAGCGTGTTCAACAGTGATGTTCTGGGCAGTCTGCCGCGAAGCGTATCACGATCCGGGCAGGCAAGCTCCGCCGCATTGGACGGGGTGGCGGCTCTTATGTCTGCTGCCAGGTCCGCCAGCGTGGTGTCAATCTCATGGCCGATACCTGAGATGATGGGGATATTCGATTCGACGATGGCTTGCACCACCGCTTCATCATTGAAACACCACAGATCTTCCATGCTGCCGCCACCGCGGACGAGCAGGATCAGGTCAGGCCTGGCAGCGGTCTCATTGTGCTGCCGGATCGCCTTTGTAATGGATAGCGCTGCACCATCACCCTGTACGACAGCCGGTGCCAGTGTGAGCCTAAGCCACGCAGGACGTGTGGCCAGCACCTTCTTCACATCTTCGAAGGCAGCCGACGTGGGTGAGGTGACGATGCCGATATGGGAAGGCAGCTCCGGCGGTCTGGTTTTACGCTCGGGATCAAACCAGCCGCGCTCTGCAAACAGCGCCTTCCGGCGCTCGAATTCAGCGGCAAGCTGGCCTGCTCCCACAGCCTCAACCCTGCGAACCACCAGCTGATAGCTGCCACGTGGCTCATAAACACTGATGCTGCCACTGAAGATGAACGCCTCCCCCTCTTTGGGCTGCAGTTTCAAACGCATGGCGGTAGAGCGCCAGATCACGGCCGAGATAGAGGCGTGGGCATCCTTGATGGTGAAGTAGATGTGGCCGGAGGCATGCCTTGTCAGGCGGGAAACCTCACCGGTCACCTCAATACCGGCGTAGTTCTGTTCCAGCAGTTTTTTGATGCCGGCCGTCAGTTCGGTGACCGAAAGAGGTTTGGAGTCCATGCGAATATCAGAACATCAGATGGGCTGAAGGTCAATCTTCAGAGGTGTCTGCAGAAAGCCGGGATTGTTCTTTCCTGGGCGAGCAAGAAAGACACCCGAAGGGCGTGGGCCAAGGATGGCCCGAGTCAACGCCCTCGACCATGTTGCAAAACCTATGTAAAGATTCCCTTGAAGGTAAAGAAGAAGAGAATAGAGAGGATAGCGCCCGCCGGCAGTGTTACGATCCAGGACATGAAGATGGTCCTGATGACATTGCCGTTGAGAGCGCCGATACCGCGTGCCAGGCCAACCCCCAGTACGCCGCCCACCAGCGTGTGTGTGGTTGAGATCGGCAGGCCGGTGCCGGATGCAAATACGATGGTCATGGCTGCACCCAGCGTGGCGGCAAAGCCGCGACTCGGCGTCAGCTCTGTGATGCCGGAACCGATGGTGGCGATGACCTTGTGGCCGTAGGTTATCAGGCCGAAAACAATACCGCCACCTCCAATCAGAAGAATCCAGACGGGTGTGGCCGATTTGGGAGCAATGTCACCCGCGTGCTGCACGATGCCGACAATGGCAGCAACCGGGCCGATGGCGTTGGCCACATCATTGGAGCCGTGGGCAAAGGCAATGGCAATGGCGGTGAAGATCATCAATACGCCGAAAATTCTCTCCATATTGGCAAAGTGGAAATCTCGATCAGCCTCCGGATCAAACCTGAGACGGCGGATCATCAGCGAACCAAGCGCCATGATGATGATACCAATCACTGTGGCAATGGCACTATTCTGTTCCATCGGCAGCTTTACACCGACATGTTTCAGTCCCTTCACCAGGGTTACCATGGAGATGATGAATCCCACGGCAAAGATATAGAACGGAACATACTTCTTTGCATACTTGATGGGATTGTCGGTGTTGATGATCAGCTTCTGGATGCTTCTGAAGAGGAAGAAGGCAATGGTGCCTGCCAGTAGCGGCGAGGTGACCCAGCTGGCGGCGATGGTGCCGACCTTGCCCCATTGCACGGCCTCCACGCCGATACCTGCAGCCCCGAAACCGACAATGGCACCGACAATGGAGTGCGTGGTCGAAACAGGCCATCCCATGCGGGTGGCAACCAGTAGCCAGATGCCGGCAGCCAGCAGAGAGGCCAGCATGCCATAGACCAGCAGTTCCGGCGTATTGCCAAGGGAGGAGACGTCAATAATGCCTTTACGGATGGTTTTGGTGACCTCACCACCGGCCAGCACGGCACCTGCCAGTTCAAACACAGCGGCAATCATTACTGCCTGCCTGAATGTCAGCGCCTTGGAGCCAACCGATGTGCCCATGGCATTGGCGACATCATTGGCACCAATGCCCCAGGCCATGAAGAGGCCGAAAATAACAGCCATGGTGATATAAATTTCCGCATGGGCGATAAGAACAGATTCCACCGTACTCCCCCTAACGCGCCAGCAGCAGTTGCAGGCGGGAGCCCACACGCTGGGCAATATCGGCCAGCTCGCCGGTCCAGTCAATAATGCGGTAGAGGAACATCATATCAATCGGCGGATACTCCTTTTCGATGGCAAACAGGGCGTGCCGGATCTGCATCTCCAGCTTGTCGGTTTCATGCTCGACCTTGTTTAGCCTGGTAATCATATCTTTGACAAGCGTTACTTCACCGCCACGGAAACCGGTTTCAACCAGTTCATCCAGCTCATTAATGGCAGTCCGGGCATGGGCAGATGCATCGACACTGCGTTCAACAAATGCGATAAAGAGTTCGGCAATCGGCTCCGGCAGTTCCATTTTGCGGCCGGTGACCACGCCCGCGATATCCTTTGCCTTGTTGGCGATGTTATCCTGCATGGTGACGATTTCGAGAATCTGTTCACGCGGCATCGGCATGAAGAGGCTGTTGGGCAGGTTGATACGAAGATCGTGTTTGAGAGTGTCCGCTTCGGTTTCCAGTCTGTGAATTTTCTGTTGAATCGATTTCATCTGGTTGAAATCTTTTTCGACAATGCTCTTGAAGAATGGAATAAGCTCGTTTACACATGCCTGTACCTTATCCATGTGTTGTTGCAGTGGTTTGATCGGTGAGCCGGCAAACATGCTGGTAATTGTGCTTTTACGGACCATGAGACTATCCTCCAAAGAAACCCGGGAGGAGACTAGTGCGGATTCGGAATCAAGTCATCCTGTTTTCAGATTTCCTCCCCTGACAGCAATTTTGCTGCAGCATCATGGTCAACATGGCGAATGTCATGTCCGCGCTCCATATAGATTATCATTTCAGCAACATTGGTGGCATGATCGGAGATGCGTTCAAGATTTTTGGCAATATTGGATAGAATAATGGATGCAGTGATATCACGCGGATCCTCCATCATGTAGGTGAGCATTTCCCGGTACATGCGTTTGTAGAGCACATCAATGCCTTCATCCTTTTCAATAACGGTCATGGCCAGGTCAGTATCGCCGCGAGAGAGAGCATCCAGTGAACGGTTCACCTGTCTCTGTACCTTCTCCCCCATGATATCAAGATTGGAGAAGTTCTTGGGAGGGTGTTCCAGCGAATGCAGTACTCCCTCTGCAATGCCGGCAGCCAGGTCTCCCATGCGTTCCAGATCCGTAACGACTTTGATGATACCCATGATAAAGCGCAAATCACCGGCCGCCGGTTGTCGGCGCACCAGGATGTCACGGGTGAGTTCATCACTCTGTACTTCCAGTGCATTAATGGCCTTATCCCGTTCAATGGTTTTTCTTGCCAGCGCCTCATCTTGTTCCAGCATCGATTTTACCGCATGCCCGATGGCGCGTTCAACCAGCCCTCCCATGGAGAGGACAAGCTCCTTCAGCCTGTTCAGCTCTTCATCAAAACGTTTAATGGTGTGTTGTGGCATATAAAGCTCCTTATCCAAAGCGACCGGTAATATAGTCTTCGGTCTGCTGTTGCGCAGGTTGCGTAAAGATTTTCCCTGTTTTTCCGAATTCAATCAAATCACCCATGTAGAAGAAGGCGGTATAATCTGAAATGCGTGCAGCCTGCTGCATGCTGTGGGTCACCATGACGATGGTGAACTCCTGTTTCAGTTCATCAATCAGCTCCTCAATCTTGGCTGTGGCAATGGGATCCAGTGCGGAACACGGTTCATCCATCAGAATCACATTGGGTTTTACTGCAATCGTACGAGCAATGCAGAGACGCTGCTGCTGTCCACCGGAAAGTGCGGTACCGGGAGAGTGAAGCTTGTCTTTCACCTCATTCCAGAGACTCGCCTTTTGAAGCGCAGTCTCCACCAGTTCATCCATTTCCGCTCCATTCCCGGCAAGGCCGTGGATGCGTGGAGCATAGGCAACGTTTTCATAAATACTCTTCGGAAAGGGGTTGGGCTTCTGAAATACCATGCCGATATGGGTGCGAAGCTGGACGACATCCACTTCCGGTGCATAGATATTATTACCATCAAGCAGAATCTCACCTTCAATACGGCAGTTCGAAATACGGTCGTTCATCCGGTTCAGGCAACGGAGCAGTGTGGATTTGCCGCATCCGGACGGGCCAATAAGTGCGGTGACCTTTTTCTCTGCAAACTCAACATTGATGCCATGCAGCGCCTCACTCTCTCCGTACCAGAGCCTGAGATCGCGAATGCTTACTTTAGACGTGCTCATCTTACCACCTTCTCTCAAAACGTTTGCGCAAATAGACTCCCAGGCCGTTCAGGCTTAACAGTACGGCCAGCAATACAAGAATCGCTGCAGCGGTGCGCTCCTCATAGGCACGAATGGATTCTCCGGCCCATGTATAAATCTGGGCGGGCAGCACTGTGGCGGCCTCCAGAATGCTTCCCGGTGCTTCCGGTATGTAAGCCATCATGCCAACAATCAATAGCGGCGCAGTTTCGCCCATGGCCTGAGCCAGCCCGATAATGGAGCCGGTCAGAATACCCGGCATGGCCAGTGGCAGCACATGATGCCAGACCGTTTGCCAGCGGGAGGCTCCGAGGCCGAATGCGGCTTCACGAATCGAGTCGGGCACGGCCTGCAGGGCGGCACGGGTGGCAATAATGATGATGGGCAGCGTCATCAGTGCCAGCGTCAGGCCGCCTGCCAGAGCCGACGAGCGGGGGGCGCCGAAGAAATTGATGAATATGGCAAGACCCAGTAGCCCGAAGAGGATAGAGGGAATGGCTGCCAGGTTGTTGATGTTGACTTCAATGATTTGGGTAAGGCGATTGTCCGGTGCGAACTCTTCCAGATAGACCGCTGTCATCACCCCGATGGGCAGTGCAAACAGAATAGTCAGCAACAATACATAGATCGAGCCAATGACAGCCGACTGAATACCTGCCAGTTCAGCCATTTTGGAGTCCCCGTGGGTGAAGAAGCCGATATTGAATGCCAGACGAACCTTGCCTTCGGCCTGCAGCTTGTCGATCTGCTTCCGGTATTTTGTTTTTAACCTGTGGGCTTTTCCTTTCAGGTACTGATCGACATCGGCAGTTGCAATCACCCAGCGGGTTTCGGTTGTGCCCATAAGTTCCGGGTGGTCTTCCATATAGAGTGGCAGTGTGCGCAGATAACCACGGCTGACAATTTTGCGGAAAGGTTTATCAACCGCCTTTTTGTAGCTCTTCATGCTGGTTTCATTGTAATGTACATCAACAAGGATTTCTGCCTGCTGAAGCGCCGGCAGGCCCTTGGAAATGATATCCGCAAAGAAAAAAACCAGAAATGAGCCGGCCAGAACCAGTGCAGTAATTGCATAGGCCCTGAACCGTTTTTCAGCCGCATAGCGGCGTTTCATGTGAGGGTTAAGTTGCAGGCTCATGGTTTCTACTCATATTGCTGGCGGAAACGCCGGATGACATAGATTGAGATGATGTTGAGCATCAGAGTAATGATCAATAGTACTAGCCCCAGTCCGAACGCAGAGAGGGTTTCGGGTGAGTCAAAGGCCTGATCACCTGTCAGTGCATCCACAATGCGCACCGTGACCGTGGTCATGCCCTCCAACGGATTCCAGGTCAGGTTCGGGCGCAGCCCTGCGGCCATCACCACAATCATGGTTTCACCCAGTGCGCGCGAAACAGCCAGGAGAAAGGCTGACACAATGCCCGGTAAGGCGGCAGGAAGCAGAATCTGTTTAATCGTTTCCGACATCGTAGTGCCCAGTGCCAGCGAGCCTTCACGCATGCTTTGTGGAATAGAGCGAATGACATCGTCAGAAAGTGATGAAATAAACGGGATGATCATAACGCCCATCACCAAACCAGGCGTTAAAGCATTGGTATAATCGGCGTGCAGGCCAACGGCTTCTGCAAATTTTACCACAATGGGGCTTACCGTAATCGCTGCAAAAAAGCCGTAAACTACCGTAGGGATACCGGCAAGGATCTCCAGGGCGGGCTTGGCAATGTTTCTGAATCGATCTGTTGCATACTCAGCCATAAAAATAGCCGATAACAGACCAACAGGGATGGCCACCATCATGGCAATCACGGTGATCATGAATGTGCCGGCAAAAATAGGAACCGAACCAAACAGACCATGTTCACCACCGGATGCAGCATCAGGTGACCATTGAGTTCCGGTGACAAACTCCCAAATGCTTACAATTTCGAAAAACTGGATGGCTTCAAAGATGATAGCAATCACAATACCGACGGTGGTGAGAATCGATGTAAGTGCAGCGGTGATTAGCAGAGCTCGAATAACTTTTTCAATCGCATGGCGTGCACGAAGTGACGGGTTAATCAGGTGCAGCCCTTGCCAGCAACCGACGGCAGCAGCGATGAGAGCTGCCGGAAGAAGAATCATTGCAGGTACGGAATAGATGTTTGTCAAATGCAAGACACTTGCAATGAGAGCGATGGCAAGCGCAGGCGTTGCCAGCCAGATAACACTGTACCAGCCATAATGCCCTGGTCGGGAATTCCAGCGTTCACCAGCATGGCTATTTATTGCTTTATTGCGCCCTAATGTCCACGCCATGAATGACAAGGGTAAAAAGCCTGCAACAATATAAAAACTTAATTCAGCAATATCCAATCTTTTATCCTGCTATTAATTAAACAAGCAAAAGCTGACCGGATTTCTCCGGCCAGCAAAACCTTGAGTATTATTTTTCTGGTTTATTTTTTATTCAAGTCATCGGCAGTCAGCCTGGTGTGTTTAGCAATACGGTTGCGGGTTGCATCACGTTGCTCTTCCGGCAGCGGAATCAAGCCGATTTCTGCAAGATTACCATCCTCGCCAATCATATCTTCACCCACAAACAGGTTTACATAATCGTTCATGCCGGCAACTTTATCTGCATGTGAATTTTTCACGTAAAAATAGAGTGAACGTGACACCGGATACTTGCCTGAAGAGATATTTTCCGGCTCAGCGGTGATACCTTCGATGGTCGCACCTTCGATGCGATCAGAGTTCTCTTCCAGGAAAGAGTAGCCAAAGATGCCGAATGCATTTTTATCCTTGATGAGCTTCTGAACAATCAGGTTGTCATTTTCGCCACTGGGAACATATACGCCATCCTGACGGATTGTTTTGTACTTTTTATAGGCTTTGAATTTCTTTTTATCTGCCTTGTACAGCCTGGTGTATACATCCATTTTTTTGGTCAACTTTTTCATAACCAGATCGGCAAATGCATCGCGGGTACCGGAAGATGTTGGTGGGCCATAAAAAAGAATCGGACGATGAGGCAGGCTGGCATTGATTTCATCCCAGTACTTATAAGGATTAGGGATCAACTTGCTCCCGTCTTTGCTGGGGACTTCCGCAGCGACTGCCAACAGAATATCTTTGCGTGTTAAATTGATGTCTGCATTGCTTTTGCTCTGCGCAATGACAATGCCATCAAAACCAATGACAACTTCAGTGATATCATTGACACCATTTGCAGCGCAAAGCTTGAATTCTTTGGCCTTCATACGGCGGGAGGCGTTGGTGATGTCCGGGGTGTCTATGCCATCACCGGCACAAAATAGTTTCATGCCACCACCAGAGCCTGTGGATTCGATTACCGGTGTCTTGTAACGAGTGGTTTGTCCAAACTCTTCAGCTACATAGCTTGCAAAAGGATAGACTGTTGATGATCCGACGATACGAATCTGGTCGCGAGCTTCAGCCTGGCCAATAAAAGGGCCTATAAAAGCGATGCCAAGAGCGGTTGCTGCCATAAAGATGACGTTTTGTTTTCTCATGATTGGTGTCTCCCAATAAATTTTGAGTGAACTGTATAAATGATTTGTGACAAGCTTATGACAGTTATGTGACATACATGTGACATGTCTCATCCCAAGAAAAAAGCCCGCCCATAGCTTAAACTTTGGGCGGGCTTCTAAACCGGGTTCCGGTAAATCTAGAACTTGGCCTGGGTGTATAAACCGTAGCGGGAGTCTTTTGATGTTGCCCCGGCCACATGGCCTTTATTTGTCTTTTTCGCCTGATCCCAGGCAAGAGACATGGTGATATTCTTGTTGGCAAAGTATTCTAAGCCGACCACATAACGATTCTCTTTTTCATTCAGGGCCGTAGTTGAAAGGTCTGTTTTGGTGTTTTCATAGCGACCGAAGGCACCAAGCCCATCACCAAATTTTGCCCAGGCCCAGGTTTCGATACCTGTTGTTTTTGTTTCGGCAGCAGTGGCAGATACAGTTTTCTTGTTGCTGATGTAGTTGCCGCCAATGCGGAAATCTTTGCCCATGCCGTAGGTGATCAATGCCTGTGTCAGCGTCGATTTGTCACCAGCTGAGCCAAATACCTTGCTCCCCAGGTAACCGCTACGGTAGCCCAGATCAATGGTCAGGCCTTTTACAGGGTAGAAGCCGATACGACTGTTGAAATCAACAGCATCTGTTGCGGTGATGTCACCATAACCTTTACCATTTACGATCGCAACGGCGTAACTGGCCAGTCCATCTGCGATTTTACCTGAAAGACCAACGCCTGCATCAGCAGAACTGTCAAACTTATGTGTATCTACATAACTTTTGGATACATAGCGGTGTTTCCCCAGCTTGTTTTCGTAACCAACCCATGGGGTGCCAATCACACCAATAGTGAAAGTAAGCTCTGGCATAAAGTCGGCCTGGATAAATGCGTTCTTAACGAACACCTCAGTCTTTTTGCCTGTTGCGGCGGTATTTAAAGTTGCATCTGTAGTGAGTTTCATGCTCCAGATGTCATCCATTTTATATTTAATGGTAAGATAGGCACGGTCAACTGCAAGACCGGTAGACTGTTTACTGGTTGTGCCATTCACTGTGCTTTTCTTCTGTGTGGCATTCAGGAAAAACTTGCTGCTGATTGAAAGTTTCCCGGTGTCGTCATTGTCGACTGCTATCCCGCCGGCAAAAGCCGGTGCTGCGAAAGCGAACATTGCTGCAGTGGCGATTATTTTTACAATATATTTCATTTTTTGTTCCTCGTATGAGATTTAAAGTGAAGCGAAAGATAGATGATAATTGTGACATTTCTATGACATAGTTGGGGGCAGGGTGTGGTGTCATCAATATGTCACGAAATATATTCAGTGTTCTCTTTGTATTTAATTAGTAAGGAGAAATTGAAATGAATAACACCGAAACAGGTCGGTACGATTATGAGGAAAGTTATGAAGCAGGTTATGAGGCTGCAATTCTGGCGGATAAAAACTTTATAAGGTTTCGTTCCATACCAGTTGCAAATTCAATGAAGCTAAAGGATGCAATGCTGATGTTTAGTTGCATGTGTGTACGAACATACTCTGCAGGAGAGATCATTTACGAGGCGGGAAGCTTTTCAAATAATGAAATATCATTGATTATCGAAGGCAGGGTTTCGGCTTCTGATCGTTCCGGGCATCAATACAGCGTACTCTCTTCCGGAGATGTGTTTGGACTCTTCTCATTTCTGGATGAAGAGAGGTTGCATTCTGCTACTCTGAAGGCTGAAGATGATGTAAGGGTACTCGTGATTGATCGTCCATACTTTGACGTGATAACGCTTGAAGATCCGGCACTGGGCAATCAGCTTCTCAGATTTATGTTTCGTCTATTAAGTAAAATGGCGCTGAAAACAGAAGTGGAATATGCAAACATTCATGGCTATGCACTGGGAAGGAAGGTTTAATGGCATCTGAGGAAACAGAGATAAACAGAGACGTACTCATTGTTGAGGATGATGTTGCAATTGCACGCCTGATTGAAATGTACCTGATCAAAGAGGGATTGACGGTTACCAGATGCTCGGATGGCGGTGAAGCAATCCGTATGCTGCAGGATTCTGCTTTTCGACTGCTGATTCTGGATCGCATGCTGCCGGGTAAACGCGGCATGGATATCCTCCGCTGGCTGAGAAAACAGGATGGGATTACAACACTGCCTGTTTTGATGGTGACGGCACTTGCCTCGACCGAAGAGAGGATCTATGGCCTGAAAGAGGGAGCGGATGATTATCTTGCCAAGCCATTTGAGCCTAAAGAGCTGGTGGCAAGGGTAGAGGCGCTGCTGCGCAGGTCTGCACACACTTTGCCGGTAGCGTCCGGCGTTGCTGCGATCCGGCTTGACGACGATGCCATGGAGGTTTCGGTAAATGGTAAAGTTCTCGACCTGAGACCACTTGAGTTCAAGTTGTTGCAGGTGTTGATGGGCAAGCCGGGAAAAGTGCGCAGTCGTGAGTATCTGCTGGATCATGTCTGGGGTATCAACAGCTTTGTGGAGATGCGTACCGTGGATGTAACGGTCAAGCGGTTGCGAAAAGCCCTGGGTGAGCACGGCCTTTCCGAGGTCATCAAGACAGTACGCGGAGCAGGCTATCGATATTCGCCTCCTGAGAAGAACCATTCATGAGTCCGTGGGGCCTGATCCTTCTGATTGTGCTTGTCTTGTGGGCTATGCATGTTCAGCATCTGGGTGAAAGGCGCAGGCGGGTTGAGGATGAACTGAAAAGGCTGAAGTCTGCCAAGGGTGATCTGGAATCGATGCTGGTGAGGCGTGGCCGGCGTCTGGATGTACTCTTTTCCGCCGTCAATGAGGTGGTGATGCGTGTGGACCATCTGGGTCGTGTGATGGCGGCCAATCCCCATGCCGGACAGCTCTTTGACATAAAGCGCATTCCTGAATTACCGCAATCGATGCTGCTCTTCTATCGCGATCCTGACTGGCTCAAGGCATTTTCATCGGCGCTTAAAGTATTGCCTGAGTCATCAACACTGCCGGATATGCATGTTGATGGCAGGGTGCTGGCGCCACGTCTTGCTCCGCTTGGAAAACGGCAGGCGTTGTTGTTGTGTGTTGATATAACAGACAAGCATCAGATGGAGGCGCAACGTAAAAATCTGTTTGCCAACCTGATGCATGATCTGAAAACACCGCTAACCTCCATCCTTGGCTATGCCCGCAGTATCGAGGCATTTGGCGATGATGATGAACTCAGAAAAGAGGCGGTAGCTGTGATTGCCAGTGAATCGTTGCGCGCCAATGAGTTTCTGGATGCACTGCTGACACTTGAGCATGTGGAGAGCTTCAAGCCTGATCAGGCAGCCGCATCCGATCTGGCAGAGGTCTGCGAAAGTGTGATTCACGGCTTTTCATCGCAACTGGATGAGAAGGGCGTAACGATTGCCTGGTCTGGCCAGGAGTCGCTGAAGCAGGTGAAGATCGCACAGGCTGATTTGCACCGTATTCTGGATAATCTGTTTGAGAATGCATTACGATACTCACCTGAGCAGGGCCGGATATTTATCAATACTTTTTGTGATGAAAACGTATGTTCGCTTGAGGTCATTGATCAGGGGCGAGGGGTGTCTGAAAAGGAGCTGCCGAAACTTACTGAACGGTTCTATCGTGGTGATCAGGCGCGTTCGAAAGAGTCCGATGTGGGGCACGGGCTTGGCCTTGCCATTGTCAAGGAGCTACTTGAGAAATATGATGGTACTCTGGAGATCAGTAACCATGAACGCTACGGCCTGAGTGTGAAGTTGACGCTTCCTGTAGCCGGGTGAACTTGTTACCTGTATGGATTCATCATCGAAATTTCATTAAAAAAGCCCGTCTCTGAGTCGAGACGGGCTTTCCATGGACTAGGCCGTGCCGTTTATTTATCCGGCGAACCGGCGGTTACTTGATTTCAGACAG